>JBJKSK010000182.1:0-3288 GCA_046704125.1 Desulfobacterales bacterium
AGCCATCAGAACCCAATGTATTCATTTATTTAAATCAACGATATGTCTGTTAGCAGGGGCTTACGGTGCAAGATGGTGGTGATCCGGCAGATCCGCTGGGCGGTGTTGCAATCGCTGCAAAGACCCGTCTCGGCACACGGAGTGGCCATACCCAGGCTCTTGGCCCGCATAGGCGCGGCAACCTCGCGCACCCGGCGAAGCGCGGCATCGAGATCCGGTACCACCTTGTTGATTCCCGCAACGATGATGACCTTCTTGGGGCCAAAGCTCATGGCGTTGTTCCGGTTGCCGACGCCGTCCACATTGACGATTTCCCCGGTGGCTGAAACGGCGTTGGCGCTGCAAAAAAAACAATCACAGCGGCCCTGCGCCAGTCGGGTTTCCAGATCGGCCTCCGGACCCCGGTCCTGCCAGTGGTCATAGACCGTTTTCCCCTGTTTGGTCAGCGCCTGGACCAGTCCGAGGCTGCGGGTGGTTTCCGAACCGCCAAAGCCAACCCTTTGGAAAGGGGCCGCTTTTTCCAGAATCGCTTGGCAGGCCAAATCTCTGTTGTCAAAAAAATCGGCATCGAAGCCGTGTTTACGCAAATTGTCAACACACCGCGATCCGAGTTTTTCCCTGAGCCAATGGTGGTAGTCTGCCTTCACCAAATCCTCCTTGCTGCCTTTTCAAGACAGAAATAGCTGCAAATAGCGCTGTTTTCCCTAAAGCCTAATTTTATAATGACCCGACGGTAGGATTTTCACACCCGCATACTTATACACCCGGACAGGGGAAAAAGCCAATAGACAATCCGTTTTTTTACCTTAAAGATCCGTGGGAGCATGTGATATTTTGATTTCCGGGGATGGACAGAATGCCGCCAATCGTATTACACTGTCAGCCATCTCCCGGGCAGACTTTTTTTGCCAAGACGCCCGCGTATCGATTCGGGTATTCCGATTTTATCTTCTATTTGAGTCTATCCCATATCTAAGGAGTCGTTATGTCAGCGCCCATCACATATGCCCGTGCCCACCAGGAGGCTTTTGTCGCCGATTTGATCAATTTTCTGAAAATTCCCAGCGTCAGTTCCCAGAAAAGCCACGACGCCGACACCCGAACCGCGGCCCAGTGGCTGGCCGACCGGCTCACGGCCGCCGGGCTGGATCATGTCCGGCTCATCGAAACTCCGGGGCACCCCTTGGTCTACGGCGACTGGCTAAAAGCCGGTGCCAATGCCCCCACGGTGCTCATTTACGGCCACTATGACGTCCAACCCCCTGAACCCCTGGAACTGTGGAACTCCCCGCCCTTTTCGCCGGTGGTAAAAGAGGATTTTCTCTATGCCCGGGGCGCATCCGACGACAAGGGCCAGCTTTACACCCATGTCAAAGCCGTGGAAGCCATCTTGGCCACCCGAAAAGCGCTTCCGGTCAACGTCAAATTTTTAGTGGAAGGCGAGGAAGAAGTCGGCGGGAAGTCGATTTCAGCCTTTATCCCCGAAAATCGCGATCTGCTGGCGGCAGACATCGCCCTGATTTCAGACACCGGCATGGTGGCACCCGATCAGCCGGCCATCGTTTACGGCCTGAGGGGACTGGCTTACATGTTTCTCGATATCACCGGACCGGGTCGGGACCTGCACTCGGGAAGCTTCGGCGGGGGCATCGACAATCCCATCAACGCCCTGTGCCATATCGGCGCCAGGCTAAAAGACCCGAGCGGCCGGGTGTTGATTCCCGGCTTCTATGACCGGGTCCGACCCCTTAGTAAAGCCGAGCGAGAAATTCTTTCCGGTTTTCCCATGGACGAGAATGCCTGGCTGACCGAATCCGGCGCGCCGTCGGTTTGGGGTGAAGCGGGCTTTAGCCTGGTAGAACGTTTGGGAGCCCGTCCGACGCTGGATTTTAACGGCATCGTAGGCGGCTACACGGGCGCTGGCTGCAAGACCGTGCTGCCGTCTAGCGTGCATGCCAAGGTCTCCATGCGCCTGGTGCCCGATCAGGAGCCCGAAGAAATCGCCCGGCTGTTTCAAGACTACATCGAAAAAATCGCTCCGCCAACTGTCCGGGTCAAGGCCACGCTGGCCCACGGGGCGGCGGCCAGCATCACCGATTTGTCTATCCCGGCGATAAAAGCCGCCGAAAAAGCCCTGGAAACCTCCTTTGGCAACCGGCCGGTTTTAATGCGCGAAGGCGGTTCCATTCCGGTGGTGGGACTGTTTCAAACCCACCTGGGGCTCGAGACCATCCTGATGGGCTTCGGGCTTGCCGGGGACAAGATCCATGCACCCAATGAGCGCTTTTACCTGCCCAATTACCATCGGGGCATCGAGGCCTCCATTTCCTTTCTTGTCGGTTACGGCACGCAGCCATGAAAAGAGGCCCCCTCAGGTTGTCTTAGCGCCGCTGCTAAATTTTACCCAAGCCAAGGAGGAACCATGACCGTTCAATTGATCCCCAAGACCCCGTCGGCCTACGGCTATCCCCTGCTTCTGAAAAACCTGTTGCTTTCTCCGCTCAACTATGCCCCCCAGCAGGAGATCATCTACCGGGACAAAATGCGCTACACCTACACGGACTTAAACCGGCGCATCGGTCAGTTGGCCAACATGCTCGCCGCCCAAGGGGTCGGCCAGGCAGACACCGTGGCCATCATGGACTGGGACAGCCATCGATATCTGGAATGTTTTTTTGCCGTACCGATGATGGGCGCGGTGCTGCACACCATCAACATCCGGCTGTCTTCCGAACAGCTGATTTACACCATCAACCACGCCGAAGACGACGTGATTCTGGTCAACTCCGATTTTCTCCCGATACTTGAGGCCCTCAAGGACCAGATGCCTACGGTGAAAAAAATCCTGCTGCTCACCGACGGCGGTAACCCGCCGAAAACCTCTCTGAATATAGCCGGCGAGTACGAGGATCTGCTGGCTGCCGCCGAATCGTCTTATCCTTTTCCCGATTTCGACGAAAACGCCATGGCCACCACTTTTTACACCACCGGTACCACCGGGCTTCCCAAGGGAGTGTACTTCAGCCACCGTCAACTGGTGCTGCACACTTACGGGTTGATGTCCGGCCTGTGCGCCTACCGCGCCCAGACGCACCTGGACTCGGGCGATGTGTACATGCCTCTCACCCCCATGTTTCACGTGCATGCCTGGGGCATCCCGTATCTGTGCACCATGCTGGGGTTAAAACAAGTCTACCCGGGGCGCTACGAACCGACGACGATCTTGAAGCTGATGACCACCGAAAAGGTCACCTTTTCCCACTGTGTTCCCACCATCTTGCACATGAT
>JBJKSK010000183.1:0-2910 GCA_046704125.1 Desulfobacterales bacterium
GTGTTTATTGTCCTTTTTGTGCCCATTGTTGTTTTTGTCGGCGTGCTCTCCAGGGAAGCCTACAACCTTTATCTGATGGGCAAAAGCGCCGTGATCAGTGATCAGATGCGCAGTCTGCTGCAGAGCAGCACGATCATTGAGCGGGTCAATCATTTTCTGCTGCCGATAAAGATCCAGATCACCGGCGAGCAGATCAACCAGGGGTTATCGGAACTGGGCAAGTTTGTCGGCCTGTTTCTCTATAAGCAGGCCAGTGTCATTGCGTCGAACTTTTTCAGCTTTGTGGTCAACTTCTTTTTCATGCTTCTGGTGACTTTTTTTCTCCTGATGGATGGCCGGCGGCTGATTTCCTTTATCATTGATTTGTCTCCGCTGCCCACCGATCAAGACGAAATCCTGATCGGAAAATTCAAGGACATGGCCGGTGCCATTCTCATCGGAAACGGTCTTTGCGGTTTGATTCAGGGAGTAGCCGGCGGGCTGGTATTTGCCTTGCTCGGATTCGATTCACCGATTCTCTGGGGGGTGATCATCGCCTTGCTGGCCTTTGTGCCCATCGTGGGCATTGGAGCCGCCTTTATCCCGGCGGGCGCCTACATGGTGCTCAAGGGGCATGTAGCCACGGGCATTTTTCTCGTGGTGTTTTACCTGGCTCTTTCCAGCGCGGTGGATTACTTGATTAAACCCAAGATCGTCGGCAGTAAGGTCCAGATGCACACCTTGCTGGTCTTTTTGTCCATCATGGGAGGGCTGAAGCTGTTTGGCATTCTCGGCATCATTTACGGCCCCCTGGTGGTTACGGCTTTTTTGACCCTGACCGATATTTACCATGCCAGTTATCAGCGGCTCATCGATCCGAAGGGAAGGAACTGAAGTGACGGAGCGTCGAAGTGATGGAGTAATGGAATAACTATGAACCAAATTGAAAACTCCCCGGAGATTCGTATCGACCGGGAAATGAAGAAATCCTACCTCGATTATGCCATGAGCGTGATCATCGGCAGAGCCCTGCCCGATGTGCGTGATGGCCTTAAACCGGTTCATCGCCGCGTGCTTTTTGCCATGCGGGAGTTGAAAAACGATTGGAACAAGCCGTACAAGAAATCGGCCCGTGTCGTGGGCGATGTGATTGGTAAATACCATCCCCATGGAGACAGTGCCGTTTATGATACCATCGTGCGCATGGCCCAGGATTTCTCCCTGCGCTATCCCTTTGTCGACGGTCAGGGAAACTTCGGCTCCATCGACGGCGACCCCCCGGCGGCCATGCGTTACACCGAAGTCCGCATGACCCGGCTGGCCCACCAGATGCTCGAGGATCTGGACAAAGAGACCGTGGATTTTACCCCCAATTACGATGAGTCGCTTACCGAACCCTCGGTGATGCCGGCAAAAATCCCCTCACTGCTGGTCAACGGTTCTTCGGGAATTGCCGTGGGGATGGCCACCAACATCCCACCTCACAACCTGTCCGAGGTCGTGGATGCGCTCATCGCCCTTATCGATGATCCGGAAATCACCTGGCGCCAGTTGATGACGCTGGTTCCAGGGCCCGATTTCCCCACCGGCGGCATCATCCACGGCACTGCCGGCATTGCCGAGGCCTACGAGACCGGCCGGGGCATCATCCGGGTGCGGGCCGTCATGAACGTCGAGCAGGACAAGCAAACCGGCCGCGAGACCATCGCCGTGACCGAGCTGCCCTATCAGGTCAACAAGGCCAGGCTCATCGAAAAAATCGCGGATCTGATGAAAAACAAGCAGATCGAAGGCATCGCCTACATCCGTGATGAGTCCGACCGGCAGGGCATGCGCATCGCCATGGGGCTGAAAAAAGACCAGGTCTCGGGCGTGGTGATCAACCAACTGCTCAAACACACCCAGCTGGAAAGCAGTTTCGGGATCATTTTCCTGGCCGTGGTCAACAACCAGCCGGAGCTGCTCAGCTTCAAGGAAATCCTGCAGCATTTTATCCGCCACCGCAAGGAGATCATCATCCGGCGGACCCGCTTCGACCTGGCCAAGGCCGAAGCCCGGGCGCATATTCTCGAGGGACTCAAGATCGCTTTGGACAACCTGGATGCGGTGGTGGGCCTGATCCGGGAGTCGCCCTCGCCCGTCGAGGCCAAGAGCCGGTTGATGGATCGTTTCGCCCTAAGCGCCATCCAGGCTCAGGCGATTTTGGATATGCGCCTGCAGCGGCTCACCGGCCTCGAGCGGGATAAAATCCTTCAGGAGTACGAATCGGTGCTAAAGGACATCGCCTGGTTCAAGGAGATTTTGGGCAGCGAAACCATCGTGCTGGGTCTGATCAAGCAAGAGCTGACCGCACTCAAGGCCGAGTTTGGAGATGCGCGCCGTACCCAGATCGTGGCGGCCAGCCGGGCGTTGACCATCGAGGACATGATCGCCGAAGAAGACATGGTGGTCACGGTCTCCAACGACGGCTACATCAAGCGCGCCCCTGTCAGTGTCTATCAGAGCCAGCACCGCGGCGGCAAGGGAAAGACCGCCATGGGTACCAAGGAGGAAGATTTTGTCAAACTGATGTTTGCCGCTTCCACCCACCATACCTTCATGTTTTTCACCAATCAGGGCCGTGTCTACTGGTGCAAGGTCTACGACATCCCCCAGGCCGGCCGCCAGAGCCGGGGCAAGGCCATCGTCAACCTGTTGGAGTTTGGCCAGGGCGAAACCCTGACCACGGTCCTGGCGGTCCCATCCTTTGACCCCGGCCATTTAGTGGTCATGGCCACCCGCCGCGGCGTGATCAAGAAAACCGACCTGATGGCTTTTTCCCGGCCCAGAGCCGGCGGCATCTACGCCATGACCCTGATGCCGGACGACGAGCTGATTTCGGCCCAGATTACAGACGGTGCCATGAACCTTTTTCTCTGTTCGGCCCAGGGC
>JBJKSK010000184.1:0-3173 GCA_046704125.1 Desulfobacterales bacterium
GTCTTGATACCTTCCAGCAGGTCATAAAGGTGCACATAGGCCGGGTTGTGGCAGGCGATGTAATCGGCTGAGTCGATCAGATAGGTGGACTGGATCGGAGCCTTGCCAAAGCGCAGATGCGAGATGGTCACCCCGCCGGATTTTTTGGAGTCGTAGGCAAAATAGGCCTGGGCGTACATGTCGGTATTGTCGCCGATGATCTTAATGGCGCTCTTGTTGGCCCCCACGGTCCCGTCGGCACCCAGTCCCCAGAATTTGCACTGGACGCTGCCCTCCGGAGCCACATCAAAGCCTTCTTCCACCTCCAGGCTGGTATGGGTCACGTCATCGATGATTCCCACGGTGAAATGGTTTTTGGGCATGGTCGCATTCATATTGTCGAATACGGCCTTGACCATACTCGGGTTAAACTCCTTGGAGCCCAGTCCATAGCGTCCGCCGATGATAGTGGGCATGGCCCCCTGCTCCATATAGGCGGTACAGATATCCTGATACATCGGTTCTCCCAGGGCGCCGGGCTCCTTGGTGCGATCCAAAACGGTGATCCGTTCGGCGGTGGCCGGAACGACGGCCAGAAGAAACTCCGGATCAAAGGGGCGATACAGCCGGACCTTGACCAGACCTACCTTTTCTCCCTGCTTGACCAGGTAATTGACGACCTCTTCGATGGTCTCGCAGGAAGAGCCCATGGAGATGATGACCCGCTCGGCCTGGGGGTGGCCCACGAAGTCAAAGGGTCGGTATTTGCGCCCGGTCAGCTGACTGACCTTTTTCATGCAGTCGCTGACGATGTCACCGACCTGAAGAAAAAACGGATTGGCCGCTTCCCGGCCCTGGAAGTAAATGTCGGGGTTTTGGGCGGTGCCCCGCAACTCGGGCGTTTCCGGGTTGACGCCCCTGGCGCGAAACTGGGCCACCGATTCCCAGTTGACCAGCTTGGCCATGTCGGCGTAGTCGATCAGTTCGATTTTCTGGATCTCGTGGCTGGTTCGAAACCCGTCGAAAAAATGCACGAAGGGCACGCTGGCTTCGATGGCCGCCAGATGCGCCACCAAGCCCAGATCCATGGCTTCCTGAACCGATGCGGAAGCCAGCATCGCAAAACCGGTCTGGCGCACGGCCATCACATCCTGATGGTCTCCAAAAATCGACAGGGCATGCGTGGCAATAGACCGGGCGGTCACATGCAACACGCCCGGCAGCAACTCGCCGGCCATCTTGTACATGTTGGGAATCATCAACAAAAGGCCCTGGGAAGCGGTAAAGGTGGATGTCAGGGCCCCGGCGGCCAGCGATCCATGAACGGCACCAGCAGCCCCGGCTTCGGACTGAAGCTGGCGGATAAGCATGGTCTGGCCGAAAATATTTTTCCTGCCGTTGGCCGACCATTCATCGCAGGTCTCGGCAATGGGCGAGGACGGCGTGATGGGATAAATGGCGGCCACATCGCTCATGGCGTAAGCCACATGGGCAGCGGCGGTATTGCCGTCCATCGTTTTCATTTTTTTTGCCATGTCTTTTACTCCTTTAGTCTAAATTTTCCTCAAGTAAGCTAAATAATTAGCTTATATCAAAAATCGGAATTCAATCAAATCCTTTTTGCGGCCTGCAAAAGGCTATCCGCCGAATTTGTTACAGAAGTGATTCGAAAAAGTCGTTTCCCTTGTCATCCACGATGATAAAGGCCGGGAAATCCTTGACGGTAATCCGAAAGATGGCTTCCATGCCCAGCTGCGGATACTCAAGGGTTTCGATGTGGGTGATGCACTCCTTGCCCAGACGGGCCGCCGGGCCGCCGATGGAGCCCAGATAAAATCCGCCGTGGGCCTTGCAGGACTCGGTGACGATTTTGGACCGATTACCCTTGGCCAGCATCACCATGGATCCGCCAAGTTTCTGGAACACCGGCACATAGGGGTCCATCCGCCCTGCGGTGGTCGGGCCGAAGGAGCCCGAAGCAAAGCCCTCCGGAGTTTTGGCCGGGCCGGCATAATAAATAATGTGATCCTTGAAATAGGCGGGCAACCCCTGGCCGGCATCGATGCGCTCCTGAATCTTGGCGTGAGCGATGTCTCTGGCCACCACGATCTTCCCATTGAGCAGCAGCCGGGTCGATACCCGATGCCTGGATAATTCGGCGCGAATTTGGTCCATGGGCCGGTTCAAATCGATGCGCACCGCCGCCGCATCGGCGGCGGCCGGTTGCGGCAGAAATTGCGCCGGATTGGTTTCCAGTGCCTCGATATAGATTCCATCCCGGGTGATTTTGGCCTTTGCGTTGCGATCGGCGCTGCAGCTGACCCCGATGCCGATGGGACACGACGCGCCGTGACGGGAAAGCCGAACCACCCGCACATCGAGACAGAAATATTTGCCGCCAAACTGCGCGCCGATGCCCAGCTGCCTGGAGATGGAAAGCAGCTTTGCTTCCATCTCCGGATCCCGAAAGGCGTGCCCCGCGGGACTTCCCTGGGTGGGCAGCCCGTCCAGATAGCCGGCGGAAGCCAGTTTTACGGTCTTTAAGTTAAATTCCGCCGATGTCCCCCCCACAACAATGGCCAGATGGTAAGGGGGGCAGGCCGCCGTTCCGAGAGATTTCATTTTGGACACGAGAAAGTCCACAAGCTTGTTGGGAGTCAAGACCGCCTTGGTCTCCTGATAGAGATAGGTCTTGTTGGCCGATCCGCCGCCTTTGGCGATGCAAAGAAAGCTGTACCTATCGCCTTGATCGGCGTAGAGCTCGATCTGGGCGGGCAGGTTGTTTCCGGTATTTTTTTCCTCGTACATCGTCAGCGGGGCATTTTGGGAATACCGCAGGTTGTTTTTGACATAGGCGTTCAATATCCCCCGGGAAAGCGCCTCTTCATCGCTGCCGGCGGTCCAGACCTGCTGGCCCTTTTTCCCGATGACAACCGCCGTTCCGGTATCCTGGCACATGGGAAAGATGCCTTCGGCGGAGATCACCGCGTTTTTGAGCATCTCCAGAGCCACATATCGGTCGTTGTCCGAGCTTTGCGCATCATCCAGGATTTCTCTCAACTGCTTGAGATGCGCGGTACGCAGCAGGTGCGAGACGTCCCTGAAGGCGGTTTCGGCCAACAGGGTCAATCCTTCGGGAGCCACTTTGACGATGTCTTTTCCATCGAAGCGGTCCAAAGCGACATGATCCGATC
>JBJKSK010000185.1:0-13170 GCA_046704125.1 Desulfobacterales bacterium
TCCCCTGCCCGGCCGCCCCGGATGCCCGCTGCCGCAGCTGAAAAGCCCGCCACGACTCTTCAGAACCACCCAACCCCAGGTCCGGTGCTAAATCCATCGTCGGATGATTTTGTCATAGACCTGCACACCCACACATTTCCCGCATCACCTTGCGGAAACGATTCGGTGGATGCGGTCATTCAAGAGGCCATGCGCATCGGTTTGGACGGCATCTGCCTGACGGACCACAATTTTTTCTGGTCCTCCGATCAGCTGGAGGAGTTGCGCCAAAAGCATGGATTCCTAGTGCTGGGGGGAAACGAAGTCACTACCGATCAGGGCCACATGCTCGTTTTTGGCCTGGATAAACATTTGCGAGGAAACGGTCTGATCAACCTGTTGGACCTAAGCAGGGCCGTTGGTCATGCCGGTGGCTTTATGACCGTTGCCCATCCATTCCGGGGATTTTTGACTTTTGGAGTCGACCAGCTGGGCTTGACCACGGAAAAGGCAAGCGAGCGGCCGCTGTTTAAGCTGGTCCATGGCCTCGAGGTGCTCAACGGCATGGTCACCGATGCGGAGAACCAGTTTGCCTCCCGGGTGTGCCGGCGTCTGGGGCTTGTGTCCACAGGCGGCAGCGATGCCCACGCCTTGTCCAAGATCGGCTGCCACGCCACGGCCTTTAAATCGCCGATTCACAATGTTTCCGAGCTGGTAGCGGCACTGAAGGCCGGTGACTGTCAGCCCGTCGAATTTCGCCGCTCACAAGACGGACAGCAGCGATAATTCACGCGGACAACCGCCATGTTGTTCAGGAACCAAGATTGAGGAGTTTTGCAAATGGGGAAAAAGACCGATTGGGAAAAGATCATTCGTCGCATGGAGCAACTGATGCGCCTGAAATCGTTTCCGGTGGCCTTCAAAATGCTAAAGTCCAAAACAGAGCTGGATGCTATCCCGTTTTTACGCCGGCCCTCCAGTCCCGCGACCCTTTGCCAGCTGATCACCAGGGTCAGGAGTTTCGACTGGACGGTGGGAGCGCATCGCAATGATTTCCTGTTTCCCACCTGCCCCGCCATTTTGGGGCTCACGGATTTGCCGGAAACCCACAAGGACGGGACGTTTCGGAGTATCGTCTGGGTTGCCACCAAACAAGACGGCCGCAAGTACGAGGCCTCCGTCCCCCGGCTGCCGATAGGCACCTACGAAGCCGTGGCCATGGCTCCCCTAGTCTACAACCCCTTTGAACCGGATATCGTGCTAATCTATGGCAACCCGGCCCAGATGATGCTCTTGATCAACGCCATTCAGTTCAAAGACTATGAGGTGATGCAATTTTTCTGTGTGGGGGAATCGTCTTGTTCCGACGCCATTGCCCGCTGCTACAACACCGGGAAACCCGCTTTGAGCATTCCCTGCTACGGGGAGCGCCGTTTCGGACATGCTCAGGACGATGAACTGGTGATAGCCCTACCCGCGGCCATGATGGAAAAGGCCCTTGAGGGCCTCGAAGCGCTGTACCGGCGAGGAGTGCGCTACCCCATCAGTTATGCCGGCGCCGAAGGCGACGTGGCGGACAGTTTCCCCGTGCCCTATAAGAATCTCGACTCCATGATGGCCCAAGTCCGGGGCCAGGATAACCGTCTGCTGGTGGCAGTCACCGGAAGCATTGCCTGCGGCAAGACCACCATTTCCGACATGCTAAAAAAAATGGGTGCACCTTTAATCGATTTTGATGAGATTGCCCGACAGGTGGTGGAACCTGGGACCAAGGGGCTTGAGCAGATCGTGGAGTATTTCGGGAGACAAGTCCTTCGCGAAGATCAAACTCTGGACCGGAAAAAGCTTTCTAAAATCGTTTTCAAAGACATGGAAAAACGCAAAAAACTCGAAAGCTTCACCCATCCTCCCATTTATGATGAGTTTTTCAGGCAGGTGAACCGAATCGGCGAGGAAAACCCGAACGCCATCATTCAAGTGGCCATTCCGCTGTTAATCGAATTAAACCTTCAGTTTCTTTTTGACCAAGTCATCGTGGTCTATCTGTCCCCTAAACAGCAGGTCCAGCGTCTGGTCAAGCGGGACGGCATCTCCATCCAAGAAGCCTCGACCATCATCGAATCCCAGCAGCCCATCGACGACAAGGTGAAATTTGCCGATTTCGTTATATACAATGACGGCTCTTTGGACGAAACGCGAAGCCAGGTGACCGCTGTTTGGGAAGCCCTGAAAAAAAGGCAGATGGAAAAGGCCACAGGTTAAAAAATTGAACCGAAAGGGCGCGAGCGGCTCCACCGGACCGAGTACTCGGAGGAAACTGCGCTCACCGATTGTCGTCCAGTTGACGCTGATAGGCCTTCCAACCCGGGCACCAGCGGGTGTGCCACCGCCACAGCCGGGCAATGATCGATCGGGGTCTGCGTAGGGCATAACGGTGAAATGCGCAGGTTTCGCAGTTGGATTTCATTTGAATTTACCTTTCTTTCGGTTCTATTCAGAGCGCCCTAAAGCCAATATCATTCCAAGAACACGGTAGTTTCGATGATTGCATGTCATGTCGCACCTCCCGGCCGGCTTGCGCAAAAAACGGCTTTTCCGCCGGAAACCCTGTCCAAAATCATACGGCAATGAGGACCGATGCGCAACCCGCAACCCACATATTGGCTCCCGGTTCGGGGTCGTTTTAAACCGGCATCACGACACGCCGCACCCTTTCAACGCCCAGGATGCGCAACTACAGCACAGCCATTGCCATATCTGAGCAAATAGGGTATAGCCGATAGTCACGAGAGGAGCGTTTTGAAATGACCTTTGTCCCTTGCCATTTCCCGCAGCCTGGAAACGGCGATGCACCGCTGTGGTTTCTGTTTCAGGAAAACCGGCTGCTGGTGCGCCAGAGTGCCGACCACGCGGTTATCCCCTCAGCGGCTAAACCCGGTGATCTTGGAATATCGGCCACAGGCCAGATTTACCTCGGCCTTCTCGACAATCGGCCCTGTTTTGCCGCGCGAGTAGAAGACGATCCGGCTTCCGGAAACGGCTGGATCCTCAAAGGCCTGCGAGGACTCTTCAGCGCTCTGGACGAGGAAGTCTTCTGGGTAGCGGGATTAGGATATCAACTGCTGGACTGGGAACACACCCATCGGTTCTGCGGCCGTTGCGGCGCAGCCACCGCAGATAAAACCGACGAACGGGGAAAATTCTGCCCCGCATGCCACCTGGTCAACTATCCCAGGGTATCGCCGGCAATCATCGTTGCCATCGTGCGGGGACAGTCCATCCTCTTGGCCCGCTCTCCCCGGTTTCGGGCCGGCATGTATAGCGTGCTGGCCGGATTCGTCGAACCGGGGGAAACCCTGGAGGATTGCGTACGCCGCGAAGTTAGAGAGGAAGTCGGCATCAAAGTGGCTGACATCCGCTATTTCGGCAGCCAGCCGTGGCCATTCCCGAACTCTTTAATGATCGGTTTCACCGCTACGTACGCCCGGGGAGAAATTGTCATGGCGCCGGGGGAAATCGTCGATGCCGGGTGGTATGGCCCCGACAACCTGCCGCCACTGCCCGATAAGATCAGCATGGCCAGAAAGCTTATCGACTGGTTTCTGGAAACATCTAGCCAAAAACCGATCTCGGACACGTGAAAAAATACACTGGGCATGGATAACCTAATCACCATAACTCGTGGAGCAAAGTGGCATCCGTTCAACGAATCGGCGATCCACCCGAAAGAAAGGCCATTATGCCGGCTACCGCAACACGTCTGAATTTTTTCACCGAGTCGGTTATCCGTGAGAAGACCCGTATCGCCAATGCTGCCGGCGATGTCATCAACCTCTCCCAGGGTTTTCCGGATTTCGACCCTCCCCCGGATCTGGTGGCCGCAGCCCATCAGGCCATAGACGACGGCTACAACCAGTATGCCGTCACCTGGGGCGCCCCGAGCTTTCGACAGGCCCTGGCCCAAAAGCAGCGGCATTGGATGGGGCTGGATCTGGATCCCGACGCCAACATCGTGGTCACCTGCGGCAGCACCGAGGCCATGCTGGTGGCGCTTCTCACGGTGTGCAACCCCGGAGAGAAAGTCATCATCTTTTCCCCCTTCTACGAAAATTACGGGGCCGATACGATTCTTGCCGGAGCCCGTCCCATTTACGTGCCGCTTCATCCCCCGGAGTTTGGCTTCGACGCCGAGCAGTTGCGCCAAGCCTTCGAGCAAGGCGCCAAAGCCATGGTGCTGTGCAACCCGTCCAATCCCACGGGCAAGGTCTTTACCACCGATGAGCTACAAATCATCGCCGATCTGGCTGTCGAATTCGATGCCTTTATCATCACCGACGAAGTCTACGAGCACATAGTGTTTGCTCCTCACCGGCACACATACATCGCCAGCCTGCCGGGGATGTTCGAACGAACCCTGTCGTGCAGTTCGCTTTCCAAAACCTATTCCATCACCGGATGGCGCCTGGGATATGTGATTGCCGCCCCGGGTATCATCTGCGGCGCTCGCAAGGTCCATGACTTTCTCACCGTCGGGGCCCCGGCCCCCCTCCAGGAAGCAGCAGCCACAGCCCTGGCCTTTCCCTTGAGCTATTACGAAACACTGAAAGCCGGTTACACCCGAAAACGCGACTGTTTCTTGGGATTTCTGGATAAGGCGGGTCTGCGGTATACCACCCCCCAGGGAGCCTACTACGTGCTGGTGGACATCTCCCCGTTCGGTTTCAAGAACGACATGGCCTTTTGCCGCTGGATGGTGGAAAATATCGGGGTAGCGGCTGTTCCGGGATCAAGTTTTTTCAAGGAACCGGTTCACGATTTGATCCGGTTTCACTTTGCCAAACGAGAAGAAACCCTCATTGCCGCCGGCCAGCGGCTGCTTCGGCTGAGGGAAAAGATCTGATCCGGCCCCTTACCGGTTTCCGGAATCCAGACACAAGAATCTCGATCAGGTGATCTGAAGCATTTGCCTTAGAAACGGTATCAGCTGTACCTTGAGCTCTGGCCGGTCCATGGCAAAAGATAGATTGGCCATTTGAAAACCGGCCTTGTCACCGCAGTCAAATCGTGTTCCATCGAAGCGGTAACCATAAAAAGCCTGGGTTTTGACCAGTTGTGCCATGGCGTCTGTCAGCTGGATTTCACCTCCGGCGCCCCTTTTTCCCTGGCCCAGCAAATCAAAGATCTCAGGCGTAAGCAAATAACGGCCGATGATGGCAATGTTGGAAGGGGCCAGCTCGGGCTTTGGCTTTTCCACCATCCCCCGAACCCGAAGCAGCCGATTACCGTTTTCCTCCACATCCAGAATACCGTATTTATCGGTTTCTTTGGCGTCGACTTCCACCACCGCCACGATGCTTGACTGTTTCTCTTCGAAAGCGGCAAGCATCTGAGCCAGCACGGGGGTATCGGCCTTGATCAGGTCATCGGCCAGCAAAACGGCAAAGGGTTCGTTTCCCACCACGTCCCTGGCACACCAGATAGCATGGCCCAGTCCCAGAGGTTCGTGCTGACGGGTATATATGATAGTGCCCGATTCGGGGACCACGGCCTCCACAGAACGCAGTATATCGTCCTTGCCTCGGGCCATGAGGGTATGCTGCAGTTCACAAGAATAGTCGAAATGATCTTCCAGCGCCTCTTTTCCTTTGCCGGTGACAAAAATAATCTGTTCAATACCCGAATTCAGGGCCTCTTCCACGGCATATTGAATCAACGGCTTGTCCACCACGGGCAACATTTCTTTGGCCATGGCTTTGGTGGCGGGCAGGAATCGGGTACCTAACCCGGCAACAGGAAACACGGCTTTTCGAACTTTCATAGGCGATGGTCCTCCCTTCCAGGTCACGATCGGGGTTTGATAGCTCAATATTCAGTCCAAGATCCAGTGACTCCAGGGTTTGGCCTTTCGGCGGGTCTTAAAGTCCCTGGGGTCTTTTCATCGGCTTGCCGACGCTGCCTCATAGCGCGGTTACCGTTATTCTTTCTGGCAACCGGTGCCAAATGCCCGATGTGCCTCTTCCACCAGAAGATGCCCCTGGTCCCAATAGCGCGGGGAAAAATGAAAAACGGTATATTCCCGGACCCCGGCCCGGGCGGCAATGGTACCGGCCTGCCAAGCCGTCAAGTGACGCTTGGCCTGTGCGGTTTCTCGGTCTCGATCCAGAAAGGCCGCTTCGATAAACAGATGGTCAGCCCCTGCGGCAAATGGTATCATCTTTTCCAGATTGGTGGAAGAAAAGCCGACATCGGCAAAGTAAACCACCTTTTGCCCCGGGGTGATCCTGGCGATCCGATCGGCCAGAATCCCCAGCGGAAAGCGTCGGCTCTTGGACCCCGCATCAGCGGAAATAAAAAAGTCGGCATCACGTGGCATGTCCCTGTACAGCGCCTGCTTAAACCGATGAATCCAGGGGCCGATTTCCAGTTTGAGACACTCCAGGGCATCTTTTCGGATATTGACGTGAAACCGCTCCTGGAGAGACAGACCCAGACAGGGAATGTGATGATCAAGAATAATGGCGGAAACACCAAAAGCCGGTTCTTCGAGAAGTTGGGATTGAAACGCCGATCGTTTAGGGCTGCATTGAGGCTCAAATCGGTCACGGCTGTTCAAGCCCTGCGTCATCCGGAAGCCATGGTGCACTTCGGTGACTTCAATGCTGAGATTGTGGCTGTAAAGATCCACCAGATTCCATGTGTATCCGCCAAGTTTTCCCTGCAATTGGCCGATAAACCCGGCGGGCCCGTAAAGATGAAGTCTTTTTTCCCGGCCCAGCAGCAGACGCAGCAGGCGATCAAAACCCACGAAATGGTCCATATGACAATGGGTGACAAAGACATGGGATATCTTTAGCAAATCACGCGTCGCGAGTCGATGGATGTCACCTAAGTCGAACATCAAGGCGCGTTTGTCAAATAGAAAGGGGATGAAAAGCCCAGGGTCGTCGAATGGACCGTTGACGAGCCTGGGATGAAAGGAGGGGCGCATTTTCAGCGCAAAATTTTGGCCACCTGCTGATGAATGCAGTGGTAGATTTCTTCATCGGACCCGTAAATGTCCACCACGCTTTTGTGGTTGACGAGCTTTTCGATGACAAAGGCCGTCAGAAAGAGAGTGACGATATTGGGTTGTGGCACTAGATTGCGCAAGGGCGCAACCTGGTAGTCGATTTCAAAATCATCGGCCCGGATCAGGGTTTCGAGGCTTTTGTGAATTTGTTCCTCAACGGCATTTTTACTGGTTGTCTCGACCAGTTTGGCTTCCACCAGTTTCATGGCTACAGCGTTGCTCAGGTCATCGATGGCATCCCGGACCCCGCCGATGGCCTGCCGTCGGGCATGTTCTTTCGATGATTCAATCTTTGATAAAATACTCGACTCCCGAGTGCTAGGTCGGAATACCTTCGCCATTGGTTTTACCCCTTACGGTGGTTGAAAGATGATCTTGAATCCTTGTTTGGCGCATCATAATGTCACGGGAGGGCGATTGCAAGAAAAATGTGGCCTTTTTTTGCCAATTTAACCAAAGCGGATTCCGTCCACGGGATTGAGTTTGGCGGCCCGCTGAGCCGGATAAAGGGATGCCAGGAAACAGATGACCAGTGTGGCACAGATGATCAACCCCACATCCATGGCTCGGAGTCTTACGGGCAATGTGGTGAAGTAATAGACGTCTTCGGGAAGCTTGATAAAATCGTAATGTTTCAACAACTCGCAGAGAATGAATCCGAAACATCCACCCAGCACGGTTCCCAAGCCACCGATGGTCATTCCCTTGAACACGAAAATGTTTCGGATGCTATCGTCAGTGGCACCCATGGCTTTGAGAATGGACACATCCTGGGTTTTTTCCATGACCATCATGATCAAGGCGCTGGCGATGTTGAAAGCGGCCACCAAAACAATTAGAATCAGAATGATAAACATCACCGTTTTTTGCAGCTTCAAAGCGGAAAACAGATTCCGATTGGTCTCCACCCAGTTTCGGGTCCAGTATGGAAACCCGAGGGTTCCAGTGATCTTGCGGGCAACCTCCGGTGCTTTCATGGCATCCGAAACCCGCACCTCGAGACCCGTCACGGTCTTTGGCATCACCAGCAACTTCTGAGCGGCGGCAAGGCTCATATAGGCAAAGGTTTTGTCGTATTCGTACATGCCCGAATCCGAGATTCCGGCCACCCGAACTTGGCGCATGACCGGCGCAAATTCATCCGAGATGTTTCGGCCCCTGGGGCTGACGAGAAAGACCCGGTCCCCGGCAACCACTTTTAATTTCTTTGCCAGGATGCTGCCAAGAAGAATGCCTGAAGTCGAGTCGGCGGCACCGGCCGCGCCGTTCCGAGTCAGCTTGGCCAGCAGGACTGGGCCGGGGTGGGCCACCACTTGATTGGCCGTTGCCGGGTCGACGCCCTTGAGCACGGCCATGGCCTCACCCGAGGCCGATCGAATCATGACCTGTGAGAAGATAAACGGCGTCACCGCTTGAACTCCGGGCACCTGTTGCACCCGTTTTTGGATCTGATTTACATCCGAAAAGTCTCCACCGTGGCGCATGACCACGGCCTGGGCCGTAACCCCGAGGATGCGGCGTTGAAAATCAGACTCGGCCCCGGACATCACCGCAATGACCACGATCAGGGCCATTACCCCAACGGTCACCCCGGCGATGGCCAGCAGCGTGATCAGCGACGTAAAGGCCCGCCGCTCTTTGGAACGTAAGTAGCGGCCGCCGACAAAGGTCTCGAAACTCATGAAGTTGACCCAATCATTTATCGTAAAATAAGCGAATCACCCCATACACCCGCAGCTTATTATCTACCAGCATCGAAATCGATCCGTCAACGGCAAAGCCTGGCGGTTGTCCGGCTGGCGGAGTCAAGCAAGGAAATCGAGCATGAGGTCCAAGCGCGATCTTGAACAACTTCTGGCAACCATTGACGGGATGGGCTACAAGGCATACAAAAAAATTGAGAACGCCTACCGTTTCAGGGATTTTGACCTGATTGTGGATCATGTCCAAGGAGATCCATTTGCCACCCCGAGCCGAGTCCGGGTACAAGTGCCCCGGAAAGCCTCGGGTTTCGGCCCTGAACCTACCCGGAGCCGCAGCCGACGCATTGCGTTTTGCGATCTTCTCACCCGTTCATTTTACGCGCAATGCCAGCGTTTTGGCGTAAAGCGAACCGGCATGGATGCCGGCATCGGCAAAAGCGGAATGATCACCATCGACTGCCCGGTCCAGGAAATTTTAGAACGCTCCTCCCTGGTGGTAAACGACGAGATGATAGAGGCCCGGTTTTTCATGGGGCTGCCCGCTTTCGGTCGAAAAATTGCCGGGCACATCGCCCGGATCATGTTCCTTGAAGCCCTGCCGCAAATTGTGGCCCATGCCCTTTTTGCTCAATGCATGGATACCCAAGTCCTTAAATCCCACATTGAAAGCGCCGAAGACGCCGACTTTCTTCGCGCCAGACTCGATGCGATGGGTCTGGTGGCCTTTGTGGCAAACGGAGCCATCTTGCCCAGGGCCACCGGCATTGACCCCCGTCCTCTGGATTCGGCGCGATGTGTGGCCTTTCAGGCCCCGCCGGGTCTAGAAACAACCGTCACCCTGCCTAACCGGGGCAGCGTGGCGGGATTGGGCATCCCTCAAGGGGTGACCCTGATCGTCGGAGGCGGGTATCATGGCAAATCGACGCTGCTGCATGCCTTGGAGCGGGGGATATACAACCACATTCCAGGCGATGGCCGGGAATTGGTGGTCAGCGCCTCCAAGGCGGTCAAGATTCGGGCCTGCGAGGGTCGAAGTGTTCGCCAAACTGATATATCCATGTTTATTGATAACCTGCCCATGGGCCTGGTGACATCGGCTTTTTCCACGGATAACGCCAGCGGAAGCACATCCCAGGCAGCAGGCATCGCCGAGGCCCTCGAAGCCGGTGCCACGGCCCTGCTGCTAGATGAAGACAGCTCGGCGACCAACTTCATGATCCGGGATCACCGCATGCAGACGCTCGTGTCCAAGGCCAACGAACCGATCACGCCATTTATCGACACGGTGCGGCCCCTGCGCGAAAAGCTGGGAATATCCACCATTTTGGTCATGGGCGGCTCAGGGGATTATTTTTCCTTGGCCGACACGGTAATTCAAATGAGCCATTACCGCCCGCTTGAGGTCACGTCCAAAGCCAGGACCATCGCAAAGCTCATTCCCACCGGAAGGCGCCCTGAGAACACCATCCGAACTTTTCGAGTCACCGTCCGGATTCCCCAGCGCGGCGGCTTAAACGCCTTTATCGAGCCCGAACGGAAAAAAATTTCAGCCACCGGCCCGAGGCAAATTCGCTTCGGCAACGAAACCATTGATCTGTATGATCTCGAACAGCTCGTGGACTCCTCCCAGACCCGGGCTCTGGGGCTGGCTATCGATTACGCATCGTCGCTAATGGATGGCTTGCGCAATTTGCATGAGATCGTCGAAGCCGTGTCAGCGGCCATAGACAATCAGGGATTGGATATCTTGTCTGATTTTCTAACCGGTGATTTGGCCCGTTTCCGGCCCATCGAATTGGCCGCGGCCATCAACCGGATGCGCAACCTGGAAATCAAGCAGATTCCGCACGACTCCTGACAAAGCGGTCCGGATGCGCGAATCAGTGGGTTCGGTCAGCCAAAGACTGAATTCAATCTAGGGGAAACAGTATCCGAGCAAGCGCTTAGTCAAAACAAACTATCCGATTTGCACGGTCAAGCACGGATCCCGAGGCTGACGCGAGTCGTGCCTTAGACCTTTGGCGGGCTGCCCCACCCCTTCCTTGACGGCGCCGGGCCAAGCAGGGTTGCGACTTGACAAAAAGACAGCTTGCCATATAATTCAAAACCTTGCCTAGGCAGAAGCTGAAACGGTGATCCCTTTAAAGCCCACTGCGATACCCGAAAGCCCTCTAAGGGCTTTGTGTGATTGAATTTTGGATCGGGAAGTGAACATAGCTCGTGCGAATGTACATGGAAAAAATAGAAGATTTTTTGGTTTCCATAGGACGGTTCACTCTGGCACCCGTGATGGAGTTGGGCCGGTTGGGAATGTTTTTCGCTGAGGCTTTTATCCATATTTTTTCATTTCCCATCCAGGTCTTCAAGATCGTTCAACAAACCTATTATATCGGAACCCAGTCGCTGTTTGTCATCTGTCTTACCGGGGCGTTCACCGGCATGGTTCTGGGATTTCAGGGCTACTACACTCTGGTCAAATTTGGCGCCGAAGGGATGCTCGGAACTGCGGTGGCGCTGTCGCTGATTAGAGAGATGGGTCCGGTGCTCACTGCCATCATGGTGGTGGGTCAGGCCGGATCGGCCATGGCCGCCGAAATCGGCATCATGCGAATCTCAGAGCAGGTCGACGCCCTAGAGACCATGGACATTAACCCGATTCGGTACCTGGTCAGCCCGCGTATCGCCGCCTCTCTGGTGAGCTTTCCGCTGCTTACGGCCCTGTTTGATGCGATCGGAATCTTCGGGGGTTACCTTACTGGATCTTTGCTTTTGGGCATCAATTCAGGCATCTATTTCGACCGGGTGACCTCCAGTGTCTCGATGGCCGATGTCACCGGCGGGTTTGTCAAATCGATTGTTTTTGCCCTGTTGATAACCACCGTGTGTTGTTTTCAAGGCTACATGACCCACACCCGGGCCGAGGGCTTCGGGGCCAAGGGAGTCAGCCAGGCCACCACCAGCGCGGTGGTGATTTCCTGTGTGCTGATTCTCGTCGCCGATTACGTCCTGACGTCCTTTCTCATGTAGGAGCCCTATGAACGCGCCCCTGATCCAGCTTGTCAACGTCTCCAAGAGCTTCGGGAAACGACGGGTGCTAAACAATGTCACCCTCAGTATCCAACAAGGTGCGGTGACCACCGTCATTGGCAAAAGCGGCGTGGGCAAAAGTGTGCTGCTAAAGCTGGTTATCGGGTTGCTCAAACCCGATGAGGGCTCGATCCTTTTTGAGGGCAGACCCCTTTGGAAGATGACCCGGGCCGAACGAAAAGCCCTCAAGGCCCGGTTCAGTTATGTGTTTCAAGGCACCGCACTGTTTGATTCCCTCACGGTTTTTGACAACATCGCCCTGCCGCTTGCGGAACGCAATCATATGAATATGCAGACCATCCGCAAAAATGTGGAGAAGAAGATGCTTCAGTTGGATATCGCGGGTATCGGCGACCGCTTTCCTTCCCAGCTTTCCGGTGGGATGAAAAAACGAGTGGCCCTGGCACGGGCGCTAATCACCGACCCGGAAATCGTCTTGTTCGACGAGCCAACCACCGGCCTGGATCCCATCCGAAAAAACGCCGTGCACAGCATGATTTCAGACTATCAGAAACGTTTCGGGTTCACCGGTGTGATGGTCAGCCACGACATTCCCGACGTATTTTATATCAGCCAGAAAGTGGCCATGCTCGATGAGGGACAAATCGTCTTCGAGGGCAGTCCTGAAAAAATACGCAATGCCGAAAACCCGGTGGTCCAACAGTTTATCCAGGGTCTTGAAAATCGCCATGACCTTTTGACCGGAATGGCGCCCCAGCCCCAAGGAATCAGACGTTTCCAGGAAGAAATCGCCCGACTCGAACGCCACGCCATTCCCTTTTCTCTGATCCTGCTGTCGGTGGACAACCTGGATACGATCCATCAGGGTACGGGACACATGTCGGTTCAGACGGTGCTTAAAAATTTTTCAGACCAAATTCGCAAACGCATTCGGCTTACTGACTTTTGTTCACGCATCGGTTTGGACAAAATTCTAATCTTTTTGCCCAGCACCGGTTCCGAAGAAGCCACCCGCGTATGCGCCAAACTGGCCAAGGAGTTGTGCAGTTTGGATATTCTGGGAATCAAACCCTCTCCCGATTTTTGCTTTACCGTTAGTGCCGGCATCGTCGAGGCCAGCTGCGACAGCTTGCTGGACGACTTGCTGGCCAAAGCGGCATCACGACAGGAAAAAATCTATGAATTCAAAGTCTGTTAAGCCAAGGAGGCAAATATGAAACGATCCTCCCTGGAACTCGGGGTCGGCATTTTCGTAGTCATCGGCCTCATCTGTGTCGGCTATCTGACCCTTAAGTTGGGAAAAATGGATCTGCTGGGCGGAGACTATTACCATCTCAAGGCTCGTTTTCAGTCCATCGGGGGACTCAAAAC
>JBJKSK010000186.1:0-4510 GCA_046704125.1 Desulfobacterales bacterium
TTTCCCAGCTACCATACCTACAAGTGCACTCAGGACAAGATCAAACAGAGTGCCTTGTTCAACCTGCTCGATATCCCCCACCCTCGCACCCGGGTCTTTTACAGTCCCGAGCCTGAGGCCAAGATACTGGACCATTTCGATTTTCCATTCATCGCCAAGGTGGCCAGGGGCTCGGCCATGGGCCGAGGGGTGTTTCTCATCCAGAATCTGGAGCAACTCAGATCCTACCTGCTCCGGACCCGTCCGGCCTATATCCAGGAATACCTTCCCGGTGACCGCGACATTCGAGCCGTGGTGATCGGAAACCAGGTCGTGCATGCCTACTGGAGGCTGTCGCCGCCGGGGGAGTTTCGAAGCAACATCGCCGTGGGAGGGGCCGTGGGACTGGACCCGATTCCAGACGAAGCTACCGCCCTGGCGCTGGAAACGGCCCGGAAATGCCGATTCGACGACGTGGGCATCGACATCTGCCTTCGAAACCGACGCTTCTGGGTTCTGGAAGCCAATATGAAATACGGCAAGGAAGGCTTTCATAAGGCTGGAATCGATTACCTCAAACTCATGGAGGCGTTAATTGCCCATGGACAGATCTGAACTGGATATACTGGCCGATATTCACAGCCATCTCAACCGGCAGGAATCTGAAACGCTCTCCCCCAGGGCCGCTAAAAGCCCGTCGGGAAAGCGGCGACAGCCCGAAAAGCGCCTGGAGACCGGTTACCGCCAGAGCTTTTCGGTGGATGCGGACCGGATTCTTCATTCCCTGGCCTACACCCGCTATATCGACAAGACTCAGGTCTTTTACCTGATTGAAAACGACCACATCACCCACCGGGTGCTGCATGTCCAACTGGTTTCCAAAATTGCACGGACCATCGGGCGGTTTCTGGGCCTCAACGAAGACCTCATCGAAGCCATCGCCCTGGGCCACGATATCGGTCACGCCCCCTTCGGCCATGACGGGGAACGGTTTCTGTCCGACATTTGCAAGGCTCATGGCATCGGCACCTTCCAGCACAATTTGCAGAGCGTGCAGTTTTTGGAGCGGGTCGAGCGCAAGGGTCGAGGCTGGAATCTGTGCCTGCAGACCCTCGACGGCATTTTGTGCCATGACGGCGAGATCCACAACCAGCAACTGGCCCCCGAGCCGTTCAAAACCTTTGCCTCCTTAGACGAACAACTGGCCGAAAAGAAACAGCAGCCCGATCTGGCACTGACGCCCATGACCATGGAAGGCTGCGTGGTGCGCATGTCCGATACGATCAGCTACATCGGCCGAGATCTGGAAGACGCCATCCGCCTGGGGCTCATCAAACGCAGCGAAATCCCCAAATCCTGTACCGCCGTGCTGGGTGATACCAACGGCACCATCGTCTATCACCTGGTCACCGACATCATCGCCAGCAGCTGGGAGCAGCCTTTTATATCCTTTAGCCCGAGAGTATCCATGGCGCTGCAGCAGCTGAAAGCCTTTAACATGGAGCGCATCTATCTCAACCCGATCATCAAACCTCACAGCGGCACCATCCGGGAGCTGTTTGAAACGCTCTTTGCCCAATACGTGGCGGACCTGGAAAGAGAGGATCTGGATTCGGTAATTTTTTCCCATTTTCTCCAGGAGATGGCGCCGTCTTACCTGGACGCCCACCGGCCCGCCGAGGTCGTCCGGGACTTTATCGCCGGCATGACGGACCGCTATTTCCTGCGTCAGTGCCCCGCCGGTCTGAAAGCCCGGCTGCGCCCGCTGCCATGAACGCTGCCCGAAACGATAGACCGGCTCCGGACCGCTATCGGGAACGCCACTATCGAAAGGTTGTCGGGGTCACCGGCTTGATGCCCTTTGCCGTCCGGGTGAAAGAAACCGACCTTCAGATTCTTTCCGAAAAGCCGCTCGAAGCCTTGGCTCGGGACCGGACCCTGGTCTACCGGGGCCACCTGGAAAACTTCATCGCGCACCACCCCGAGTTTGCCCGAAGCCTTTGCCCCTGGCCGCACCCCGGGCCGTTTCCGGCCATCGTCGCCGACATGATCACCGCCAGTGCCGTTTGTGGCGTCGGGCCCATGGCGGCGGTGGCTGGAGCTATCGCCCAAAGGGTTGGGAAAGACCTGTTGGCGCAAAGCCGTCAAGTCATCGTGGAAAATGGCGGGGATGTTTTTCTCAAGACCAAGTGTCCAGTCACGCTGGGGATTTTTGCCGGAACCTCTCCGCTGAGTCTGAAAGTCGGCCTGGAAATCGACCCCTCAGCGCATTGCCTGGGCGTGTGCACTTCCTCGGCAACCGTCGGGCACTCGCTAAGCTGGGGGCAGGCCGATGCCGTCTGCGTGGTTTCGGCCTCCTGCGCGCTGGCCGATGCGGCGGCTACAGCCATCGCCAATCGGGTGAAAAGAGCCGACGACATAGGATCGGCGATCGACTTTGGCCAAAATCTGGCCGGCATTTCAGGCATCGTGATCATCATCGGAGAGGCCATCGGAGCTTGGGGAGAATTGAAATTGGTACCGGTATCGGGAAAAAAGGGTTGAATTATCACCATAAAACTAGTAAGTTGAAATGATTTATGGGTCATACAGGCTTTTAGCGAAGAGACCCCTGCCGTAAAAAAACAACTCCAACAGGCCAGCATCAGGGAGATGGAATATGAAAAATGCTAAGCTCGCTTTCTGGATCATAGTGCTCGGTTTTCTCGCACTGATCATCTACCAGAACCAGGATTTCTTTTGGGTGAAGCAAAGTCTGCACATTAACCTGTTTTCAAAACATTACCCCACCCCGCCGGTACTCAGGGCCATATGGTTTTTCAGCTGTTTTTTCCTAGGCTTGCTCATTGCCTATTTTTCCAATCTTTCAGAGCGTTTTCGGTCCAATAAAACCATCAAGAGTCTAAACACCAACATAAACGAATTGACCAAAAAAAATGCCGATCTGGAACAGCAAGTCTTTGCCCTGCAGCGTCGCGTATCCCAATACGCACCCGAAAAACCCGAAGCCGTCGATCAGAAGCTTAACGCCTAAGGGATACCAGCCTCATTGCTCGGCCGCCGTTTTTCGCAATAAACCCCTAAGCCGTCTACCAGCTGCCGTTTCATGACCGTTTCCACAACCACTCCCATGATCAAACAGTATCTGGCCATCAAGTCGGCCTACCCGGACGTGCTCCTGTTTTACCGCATGGGCGATTTTTAGGAGATGTTTTTCGAAGACGCCAAGTTAGCCTCCAGGGCGCTGGAGATCACGCTGACTTCGCGCAACAAAAAGGCCGAGGCACCCATTCCCATGTGCGGGGTGCCGGTCCGCGCCGTGCAGGGCTACATTGCCCGGCTCATCGAGCAGGGGCACAAAGTGGCCATCTGCGAGCAGACGGAAGACCCCGCTGCCGCAAAGGGGTTGGTGACCCGCGACGTGGTGCGGGTGATCACCCCGGGGATGATCATCGAAGAGGCGTTTCTCGACGAAAAGACCCACAACTACATCCTGTCCGTTTACCGCAACGCCAATGGCTTTGGCATCGCCTTTATGGACATCTCCACGGCCACCTTCCGGGTGGCCGAATCCAAAGACCGGGAGGTGGTTCTCGATGAGATCCGCCGCATCGATCCCAGCGAAATCCTGATGCCCGCCGGCCTGCAGGAAGACCGCTTCATCCTCGAGGTGCAACGCGCCTTGGTTCAACGCTCCATCTCCTGGGTGCAAGACGCAGAATTTTCCTTTTCCCGGGGCCGCCAGCGGCTCACAGAACAGCTTGGCACCCTGACCTTGGAAGGATTTGGCTGTGAGACCCTGGAGGTGGCAGTCGCCGCTGCCGGTGCGCTGCTCTACTACGTGCAGGAGACCCAGAAGCAAAAGATCGCCCATTTAACCCGAATCGAAACCTACAGCCTATCGGGCTATCTGCAAGTCGACGAGAGAAGCTGCCAGAACCTGGAACTCATCAAAAACCTGCAATCCGGCACCCGGCGCGGCACCCTGGTGGGCGTGTTGGACAAGACCGTGACGCCCATGGGTGCCCGGCTGATCAAGCAATGGATCCGCTACCCCCTCATGGAGCCGGATCGCATCTCCGGCCGCCTCGACGCCGTCGAGGAGGCAAAGGCTCAGCGCCCCCTCAGGCAGACCCTGCGCGAAAATATGCGCTCGGTGGCCGACCTCGAGCGCCTTTGCAGCAAAGTGGCCATGGGCCATGCCAACGCCCGCGACCTCATCGGCATCAAGGTCTCCTTCCAGGCCCTGCCGAATTTATTTTCCGATCTGGGTATGCTCGAGGCATCCCTGTTTTCCTGGCATCAAGATCTGACTCCGATCTATGAGCTGGCCGATCTCATCGAACGGGCGATTCGTGAGGATGCGCCGCTGACCATCCAGGAAGGCCGAATGATTCGCGCCGGCTGGAACGCCGAACTCGACGAACTGATCCAGATCAGCCGCGAGGGCAAGGGATGGCTGGCCAAACTGGAAGTCCGGGAAAAGCAGGCCACGGGTCTTGGCTCTCTGAAAGTGCGATACAACAAGGTC
>JBJKSK010000187.1:0-3795 GCA_046704125.1 Desulfobacterales bacterium
TTTTCGACCGGGTAAATGGTACCTGCGTTCATGATCCCCTGGGGATCAAACTGCTCTTTTAACCCCTTGAGAATGTAATAGGCCGACCCATGTTCGGCCTTGGTCCAGGGGGTTCGGTATTTACCGATGCCGTGATGGTGCACCATCGAACCACCGGCTTTAAGGGTTTCCTCCACAATCATGGCATTCAGTGGAATATGATATTTATTGATCTCTTGCTCCGGTTTACAGTCGAACACATTGTAGTCATAAACAAAGTATAGATTGGTTCCGGTCTGGTAGCTGTGCGAGGAATGGCCGCCCAACATGGTCAGATCGTCGATGTGGGGAAATTGCGTACGAATCCGGTTTAGAGCGTTTTCGTAGATGGCGTGGATACAATCCCAGTTGCCGGAAACTTCGGTGGTAAAACCGATATGACGATTTTTTCGGATGAGTTCACGCTCTTGCGCAATTTTTTCCGGCCCCCAGTTGAGGTGATTAAACCAGTTCTCAATGATTTTACCGTCGATAGCCCGGCACCCGTTGAATGTCTGCACGATCTCGGCAATCCCTTCGGCCGTGGCCCGGGCGATTCGCGGGTTGCCTTCCGCCATGAACATCAGAACGCATTTATCGGGTGCAAACTGGTCAAACCCGTGCTGAGCGCCATCTTGCGCATCATAAAGGCGTGCCACCGATGGGCGGTACCCGGAAACCATGACTTCCCGCAGGATCTCAAATCCGGCATTCATGGGCTCCAGTGCCCAGGCCAGGAATCGGTTGTTTTCCGGGCAATAGCGAAATATTTTGACCGTCACTTCGGTTATAAAGCACAACGCCCCTTCGTTTCCGATAATCACATGACGGATGTCCGGGCCGCAGGACCGCCGGGGAACATTTTTGATACGGGTGATCTCACCGCTTGGAAACACGGCCTCCAGACCAACGACCATGTCTTCTATGGCCCCATAGAGGGTGGAAAACTGACCAATGCTGCGGGTGGCCACCAGACCTCCCATATGAGCCAGGGGTTTGGATTGAGGGGAGTGTCCGGTGGTAAACCCCTGCGCCCGCAACCGGTCTTCCAGGTCGCCCAGATTCACTCCGCACTGGGCCGTGGCCAGCATATTGACAGGATCGATTTCCAGGATTTGATTCATTTGCGAACCATCGAGAACCACGGAGTTTTCTACAATGGTTTCCAGTCCCCCCTCGGTGGCGGTTCCCCCGGTTCGGGCCACGGCATTGATCCTGTTTCTGTTTAAGAATTTCAATACATCCGAAACCTGCTGGGTGTCTGCCAGTTTTACCACAGCCGCGGGAATGGGAGTGGTATAAACCCCAAAAATCGTTTCAAATTTTTTATATCGATCGTGGCTGTTTTCCTTTAACACCATCTCATCGGTGATCACGCGCTGCGGATCCACGATATGCTTGAGACCATCGACAATCGCTTCTCGGGTCAAGGCCATGAGAAATCCTTTTTATGCTTGGTTAGGTAAGCAGCCGAAAGGCTGCCGGTTTTTTAAGATGGAGCCTACCGCACCCGGTATCCCCCGTCGACCACCAGCAGATGGCCATTGACATAGTCAGAGGCACGACTGGCTAAAAAGATGACGGCCCCCATCAAATCCTGCAGCTCCCCCCAGCGATTGGCCGGTATATGTTCCAGGACCTTTCGGTTGGATTCGGGATTGCTCCTGGTTTCAGTCGTCAGTTCGGTGGCGTAATATCCCGGTGCAATGCCGTTTACCTGGATATTATATTGGGCCAGTTCATCGCAATAGGCTTTGGTCAGCCCGGCGATACCATGCTTGGTGGCGGCATAGGCCGATGACCATTGTCCACCCAGGAAAGAAAAAAGAGAGCAGATGTTGATCATCTTGCCCTTTTTCCGGGGAATCATGACCTTGGCGGCTTCATGGCTCAATTCAAATGCGGCGGTGAGATTGACGGCAACCATGGGATCCCAGTCTTGACGCCCAAAATCCAATACCGAATTTAGCCTGCAAATCCCGGCGTTGTTGACTAGAATGTCAACGGCTCCAAACTTTTTTACGCAGCTTTCAATGATCTGTTTCGGGGCCCCGGCCTGGGTAATATCCACCGTCATCAAATTGACTTCAACGCCCTGTTTTTCGATGATTCGCCCGGCGTGCTCGTCATCTTTCACAATACTTGGGATGAAGATATTGGCACCGGCCTTTGCCAGGGCCGTTGAAAAGGCCAAGCCCAGTCCGCTGTTGCCTCCCGTAACAATCGCGGTTTTCCCCTTTAAAGAAAAAAAATCCATGGAAAACAAGTCGATACTCATCGTTTGGAACTTCCTTTCAAAATAGGTTTTAAGCTGTAGCGTTCTCAGGCGCCGCTTCGGGTCACCTGCAATCCTTTCGGGCAGCTTACAGTCCGGCAATCCTCTGCGTGTCTCCGGCCCCAGAAAAAATGCCTGGATCCTCGAAGCGGCTCCTTCGGAGATCCAGGCCAATAAGTGCTTAAAAAAAACGACTTGTGATTTAGGTCAACCACACCCTTGTCAGAAACATGTACTGGGATGGGTGTGCCTTGAGATCATGCAACCGTTTGCCGGAAAAACTCCAGACGTCCATCCAGAATGGAATGCCAATCGAGCCCCGTTCCTGCTGGATGGCTTCGAGCTTACAGAAGATCTTACGCCTTTTGTCCACATCCAGCGTGCCGTTGGCCTGGTTCAGGAGGGCGGTAAATTCCGGGTCGGACCAGTGGCTTTCATTCCAGGCCACGGGTTTTCCATCCGGACCATCGACATAGGCCAGATTCAACACCATGGTCCCCAGCGGGCGGTGGGCCCAGGGGGTCACCCCGAGAGGCACCTCCGTCCATTTTTCCCAGTACTGGCTGTTGGGCATGGTCTTGATATGAATCCGCCACCCGGCCGGCGCCGCGTCCTGCTGGAGAATCTGGGCATAGCGAACCACCTCCGGCCAACCGGAGCCCACGGAAAGATCCACATCCAGTCCGTCGGGGTATCCCGCTTCTTTGAGAAGCTGTTTGGCCTTTCCCACCTCGAACTTCGTGGGCGGTTTGGGGCAATACTCCGGATGACCGGGGTACACATGGAAATCGCCGGCATCAAGACCCTGACCGAAGTAGGCCAAGGCCAGAATCTTGGGCTTTTGCTGGCACAGTTTCAGGGCGGTCCGAACTCGATTGTCAGTCCAGGGTTTTTTGTCCACCTGCATCCGCAAAACCCGGGTCATGGCCGTGGAAATGGTCTGGATGCGGATGCGCTTGTCAGATCTGAGAGCCTCATACGCCTCGGATCCACCCAAATCCCCCATATCGATAGTGTCGATGGTGCCCCCGCGAAGCGCGGCGATCTGGGGGGCCAGATTGGTTCCCATATCGATAAACTCCAGCTCATCGATGTAAGGCAGCGGATGGCCGTCGGCCCCTTTTTGCCAGTAATCCGTGCGGCGTTTGAGCAATGCCTGTTCGCCCGGAACATAGCTGGCAATGGTGTAGGGGCCGGTGCCGTGGGGCGCTTTGAGAATATCACCCTTAAAGGTTCGGTGATTCAATATAAAGGCCGGATAATGGAACAGGTGCTCGGGCACGGCCAGCTCAGGGCGCTTGAGATGCAACTTGACCTGGTACTGGTTCACCTTTTCAATACCCGATGTGTCCAGATAGGACATCATGCCCTTTATGGAGGAGCCCACACTGGGATCGAACCATTGACCCATGGTAAAGACCACGTCATCAGCGGTAAACTCGTCGCCGTTGTTAAATTTGATGCCCTTTCTCAGGTTCAGGGTCCAGGTCTTGAGATCGGGG
>JBJKSK010000188.1:0-4632 GCA_046704125.1 Desulfobacterales bacterium
GGTAATGGATCGTATCCTGCCAGACGGCTGAAAGTTTCGGCAGGAGAATTCCGGGAACGTGGCCCCAGGTGCTGGCCATCTGCCAACTGGCCAGCAGCACAATGGGAATGGTGCTCCGAATTAGAAATTTTCGCAAAAGTGGCATGAAGGCGTATCTGCCATTTCTGTCTGTCATGACACCTCCGGTTTAAGTTGGCTACGGATTGAAAGTTCCATTTTCCTGAAGTCGTCCGTCATCCGTGTCTCAAGATCTCGGGGGCGCTTAAGGTTAATGTCGATGGTATCTTTGACACAGGCGGGAGCGGGTGATAGAACAAAAACCCGATCCGAGTGAAAGATCGCCTCCCCCACATCGTGGGTGATGAAAAGTACCGTCAACTCAGTTTGTTTCCACAGGGAAAGCAGCTCCTGTTGGCAGGTTTCCCGCGTCTGAGCGTCAAGCGCGGCGAAGGGTTCGTCCAGCAGCAGGATATCCGGTTCGTTCGCAAGTGCCCTGGCGAGGGCGACCCGCTGCTGCATCCCCCCGGATAGTTCATGGGGGTAATATTTTTCGAAGCCCTGTAGGCCGACCATTTCAATAAACCTTTCGACCAGAGCCCGCCGTTTCCTGGTCTTCATGCCGTTGATCTTCGGTCCGAATTCGATGTTTTTCCGGACGCTCAGCCAGGGGAAAAGAGCGTACTGCTGGAAAACGATGGAGCGGTTGGCCGAACTGCGTACCAGAGGTACATGATCGATTAGAATGCTGCCGCTACTGACTTCTTGCAGGCCGGCAATGATTTCTAGCAAGGTGGTCTTTCCGCACCCGCTGGGACCGACAATGGATACGAACTGCCCTGCATCCACCGTGAAATTGATGTCCCGCAGTACCGGCAATCGCTCTCGGTTGCGGTGACCGTTATGACTCTTGAAGAGATTGCGGACGTCGAGTTTCATGATCGCGGTGATTCCTGGGCCGGTCCGGGTCCGGCGCAAATCGGAGGAACAGGCAAGTATGTGGTGGCGGGCGGGGAAAACGGCGGAATCATCGGTAATAGCCCTCCTCGAACAATGCCGTTGCCACGGCCTGGATGCTGGCCAGGGGCATATCCGGTGGCAGTTCGCAGGACGGCATGAGAATAAAGCCGCCCGGGTGGGCCTTCCCCTGTTGCAGGCAGGTTTTAGCGGCGGCTACCACCGCATCGAAGGATCCACTGTGCAACAGCCGGGTATCGATATTGCCTCCCAGGATAAAGGCTTCTCCGATGGCCCTCGATGTTTTTGTCAGGTCCATTTCATTGCCAATGGAGAAAATCGTCCTATCTGGCAGCGTCAACTCGAGAAGTTGACCCAGATTGCCTGTATGATCGCCGCAAAGATGGAGGACCACGGCGCGAATCCCTGCCGCCTTGTAAAAGGAAAAAATTTCGCGCATATAAGGCCAGGCGAACTCGGCAAATGCCGCCGGAGAGATCAATTGGTTGGATTCCATGGGGACGCCGCAGAATAAGCTGCAATTTTCGGGACCATAGGTCCGAATGGTTCGGTCGGCGGCGCGGATGAGAAAATCGGTCACTTTCCGCTGCAATCGGTGGACGGCAGTGGGATAGCGGATCAGCCATTCGAGGAAACGGCAGCGTCCCACGATGCCGGCGGAAAAGGTGGTGGGAGTGCCGCCGGGAAGCGAGGCCGGAAAGCCGTGCCGGCGGCTGATGGCATTGAAGCGATCCACCAAAGGAAGCATGCCGGCCGAATCCAGGTCAGGGTCCGGCAATCGATCGACCTCATCCGGTTCTGTGATGATGGCCTTTGAGCCGGGGGCCGCGTAACGGTTGTCGTCCGGCCAGATGATTTTCCCGCCGAATTCCCATGCGCCCCGGTCCGCCCAACCATAAGAAGGCCGGACGTTCATCCAGGGGAAGGCGTTCATCAGATGCCGTCCAGCGGCAAAGGCGATTTCCGGATTGCGGTAAAACATTCCCCGGTCGATGCTGTAAAACCGCGCTGATAAACCCGAAGCGAAAGGAACGAAGGGTACCCGATCAATGGGATCTCCTAAAAGAAGTGACTGCATTCGATCTTTCGGCGACAGATAGTCCCGGCTGCCGAAGTCGATACCGGTATCAGGCCTGCCCATCTTCACTGTGTCCTTCCGCTGTCTTGACCTCGCAGGGGAAAAGCCGGTTCGGCGTACCCCCCGAGACGGGGTCGTAATATTCGTCGCTCACCAATCGGTTGATATTGGCCTTGCCGTCTGAAGGGTTGCCCCAGCCGAAATCTATAGCAACCCGTCCGGGACAAGTGTTCGTCGTGAGCATGGACCTGAGCCGTATCCGGCCCACCGGCGAGAAAACGTCCACTTCGTCACCGCTTTGGATGTGTCGTTTGGCGCCATCTTCCGGATGCATATGGATCAGGGGTTCCGGATAGGATTTGACAATGTCGGTGAGATTCCTGAATTTGGTGTGGACGAACTGGGGTGGACGCCGGCTGGTTCCGATGAGGGAGTAGCCCTTTGCTTTCAGATTAGTTATGGTCAACGGTTCGCCAGCCGGGTGGTGATGCCAGGGCAGCGATGTCGAACCCGATTTTTCGAAGCCGGCAGTAGAGAATTCTATCTTTCCCGATGGGGTGGCAAAGCCGTTTTCCAGATACTTGTGGTAGCGGAGTTTTTCGCCGACAAAGACGATTTGCTCACGTTCCAGCCGCTGGAAGGTGATGCCGGCCGGTGTCACCATATATTCGATCCAACTGCGATCATCGCGAAACGGATAGTGGTGATTCATCTGCATGCGCGTGGCCAGGTCGTATTCCACCTCAAAAACCGATCGTGCTTTGCCGATAGGCGGCGCCACCGGCCGGGAGAGAGCCAGAAAGCCTCCAGCGCTGCTTGAGTAGACCCGGTACCCGTAGCTTTCAAAACCACAGGCGACCGGAAGGACCAGATCGGCCAAGGCCGTTGTCGCGGTGGGAAAGATATCGCAGACGACTAGAAACTCCAGCTTGCCCAGGGCCTTCCGGGTCCGTCGCTCGTTGGCCTGGGTGAGAACCGGATTGGCGTGGTGCACGATCATCGCTCGTGGACGGTTGTCTTCCTCCTCCAACAACGCTTCCTTGATAGCCGTGAACGGTACCTGGGGAAACAGGGGAAATTTCGAATGCCAGACCCTCTTATCAGTGGGCAGAGGCCTGGTGGGCAAATGAGAAGAAGGGGGAAAGGGCATAAGGACATTGCCGCCAGCCGCGTCCAGGTTGCCGGTAAGGCAGATGAGAATGGCGATGGTCCGCACCATGTCCACCCCGTTGGCATACATGTCCAGTCCGTTGCCTTCGTGAATGGCTGCTGCTTCGGCAGTCGCATAATCCCGAGCCAGGGCACCGATGGTCTCGGCCGGGATGCCGGTCAAGTCCTCGGCCCAGCGGGGATTGAATTTTCGGACATGGTGAGCCAGTGCCGGGAAACTATCAGTGTAGCGGTGAACAAACTCCTGGTCAAACAGCCCTTCGGCGATGATCACGTGGATCATGGCCAGTCCCAAGGCGCCATCGGTGCCCGGTCGGATCTGCAGCCAGTCGTCAGCGATCTTTGCCGTCGGGGTCGCGAACGGATCGATGCAGATGATGCGTACGCCTTTTCTTTTCAGCCTCGGAATGATCCGGTGGTAGCCGCCGTCATGAGCGGCATAGGAGGAGAAGCGTTGAACGCCCAGTGGGTTGCTGCCCCAGAAAATTACCAACCGGCTGTTGTCGTAGTCGGGTTCAGCCCTGGGAGCGCCGGTGATGGCTTTGAAAGCAGTCATTCGCGGCAACATGCAAATGTTGCCGATACCGGTGAGATTGGGGGATCCGAAGGCGCCCATGAACTCGAGAAAACCGTCCCGCCCTTGGTAGGAGACTGGCGCCCCGCCGTAGCGTGCCAGACAGAACGGACCATGGATATCGCGAAGCTCAGCCAGTCTGGCGGCAGCCATGTCCAGGGCATCGTCCCAGGCAATCGGCTTTAAACCGCTCTTCGTTTTAACAAGGGGATGACGGAGACGGTCCTCGGCATTCATCATGGCCGCATTGGCCAGTGCCTTCGGGCAATGATGGCCCCGGTTCATCGGGTGGTCGGGATCGCCTGTTATTGAAAGAGCGCCGTCGGCGGTGCGTTGAACGCACAAACCGCAGGTCGTATGACAGAGTTGACATAGCGTGCGGATGATCTGTCCACCCATAGCAAAATCCTGTTGGTTATCGTGGTGTCCGGATTTACTTTCACCAGCCGTCCCGGAGAAAAGACAACCGGCTATCGGTCTGGCTGTATCGAAATTGGTTTTAAAAACGGGTAATAAATTCGCGGATCGACAAACGAGAAGAATAGCTATATTGGAATTACCTATTTGTCAAAGTGATAATTTCGATAGAACCTACCGCGAAAAATAGTATAATTAAATAGTGTTTCAACATTCGCCCCGGGTTGAAAAGGGTAAGAAAATTCAAAATGGCTGCGATCAGGAATGAATCTGAAGAGGTGTGTTGACGATCATCGCGGGTCCCAGCTTGGATAACGGCTCACAGTATTTTCAGGTGCTGGTGTGGATTTTAGATTTGAAGATAATCGAGGATACGGCCCGCCCGGGTCAAATTTCCGAAGCGTGGCGTGGGCACAGA
>JBJKSK010000189.1:0-4349 GCA_046704125.1 Desulfobacterales bacterium
ATATATTTCTCTTTGTAGGCATCACTCCGGGAAATAAACAGTTCCGTATACGCCCGGGCCATACTTCTGAAAGGATCTGACGGTTCCAACGAAGAAAAAATCCAGCTGCTGCAGTAGGTGGATGCAATGACATTGGCGTTCAATTCGGCAAACATTTTGGAGTGCATCCCCAATCGGCCCCATACCGGCATGCCATCCCAATAGAGGCGATATTTCTCCCCACCGACAAGGACGCCCTCTCCGGCGTCGACCCTTTCTTCAAGCTCTTCCAAAAGCAGCCGATAGGTTTCAACGGCTTTTCGCGTACCGCGCCCCACCACCGCCGGCCCCATCAGGGTTGTCCCATCGAAAAAGGTCAAGGGGGCGGGTTTGGCCGATGCCGTCGCCAGACATTTTGCCCAAAGATCCGAGCATTCCCGGGACAGGGCCACGGCCTGCGTGAATGCATCCATATCGAGCTTGCGACCGGCGATTTTTTCCAGCGGCGCGATCAGGTTTTCAATCTGCGAGGCAATGGAAGCGATGTGGGATTCGGTGATCTCGCCAACGGATCGGTGGGTTTGGATGCCGATGACCGGCACGTTCAATTTATCACCATACCAGTTGAACCAATCCTGGACGTCGCGGCACTGGTTGGTATTGTAAACGAGGATATCGGGTTTGGGGACGGAGGCGATCCCTTTAAACGCGTTGGACAGTGGCGTGATTCCCTTGGTAAAAGCACCGATATCGGCCGTCAGGTATGAGCAGACCTCCGGGGAATACCCCATGGCGTTGGCCGTGGGAATCAAGTCGGTGGCCATTCGTGAGGCCCCCAGCATGGCCGCATGGGTCTCGGGGAAGTAAATCAGATACCCCAGGCCACGCAGCAGTTCCGCCGGCCCCACGCTCGTGCACCAGGCGATTTTCCGCTTTCCGGATATCGCCGCTTCGTTCAACTCATAGTAATAATCGGCCATGAACCGGCTCAGGTCCTTGGCGGATTCGAGACGCCTCAAGGTCTGCTTTTTTTCGTGTGCCATGACAGTTACTCGTTATCGCTTGTCTGGTTTGCCTTTGCATACAGGGCGGCGCCGATGGCGCCAGCTAGTTGCGGAAACGGCGGCGTGCATACGCTTCTGCCGATTTGCGCTTGGCTTAAATCGATCAGATAAGGATTGTGGGCCACCACCCCTCCGGTCATAACCACTTTTTCCGTCAGGGCGTCCATCTCCAGAATACGCCGAATCACGGAAACGAAGAGCCCTTTGATAATATCCTGCACTTTTTTACCATGGCGGATATATTCCAGCACTTCAGTGGCGCTGAACACCGTGCAGTAGCTGCCGATGTTGACGGTTTCGGTGGATTTTCTGGCCAAGCCGTCCATATCGGACAGCGGGATATCAAGCCGGGTTGCCATCTCTTCCAGAAAAGCACCCGTGCCGGCCGCGCACTTGCGGTTCATCTTAAAACTGATGCGTCTGCCGTGAGAATCCAATTTGATAATTTTATTGTCCTGGCCCCCAATGTCGATTACCGTGATGGCTTCCGGGAAATAAAAATAAGCTCCCTTCGCATGGCAGCCGATTTCCGTATGGCTTCCGGCGGCGTAGGCGACATTGTGACGGCCATATCCCGTGGATACGGTATAAACCACCTGTTCTGCCCTGCAGTCGGCCATTTGCAAGGCGTCGGCAAGACACATTTGTGCAGTGGCCGAAAAATCCACGCCCGATTTGCGGATCCCGTGACCGCAGAGTCGTCCGGCGGTATCGATCAAGGCAACCTTAGTGTGTGAGGCACCCACATCGACGCCGGCATAGATCGATTTTTTGGTTGCTTCTGTTTTGCTCATATGACCTGATTTGAATAAGCGTTGGCCCCCAGCACCGGTTGCGTCGGCTTCGCAGAGACGGCAGGTTATCTGTGAGCTTCCATGCTGAATTCTATACCCTTGATCAAGGATCGCATAGTATTGTTGTAAGGGGTCGGGATACCGGCTTGCGTACCGTATTCCACGATTTTTCCATTGATATAATTGATTTCGGTTCGCCGGCGGGCTTCGATGTCCATGAGCATCGATGGTTTGTGGTGGCCCGCATTTTTCAGGTAGTCCAACGCATTCTTGTAGTAGTCCCACCCCACATAGATTTCGTTGGCCCTTGCCACGGCCAGGCATTCCTTGATTAGCGCATCAATGACGCTGAAGGTCATCGGATCGCCCATGGCCTGGGCCATGGTCAGACCGGTTACTGCGCATACTGGGTTCATGGAGGCGTTCATGATGGTCTTTCGCCAGACCATGGGTACCACCTGGTCCGTATGATCGGTATGAAGCCCGCTGCTTGAAAGGTCATTGGCAATATGTATGGCCGCATCCCTGGCGGCGGGGTCCAGTTCTTGAATATAGTGGGGTGGATGGTGGAATGCCATAGTGACATGGGCTGGGCCCACCAGTCCGCAGCCCCAGTTCACGACAGCCCGCATAACCGGCTTTTTGCCAAGCACATTGGCGATTTCGTATTCGGTATCAATGCCGTTTTGCCAGCTGACGACAAAAAGGCCTTCCTTGTAAACATCGCCCATCGCCGACGAGATAAGCGGCAAGGCCTGGGCCTTAACACAGATAAAAATGGCATCCGGTCCGGCTGCGATCAGATCTTCAATGTGATTACATGTGTCGGGAATTTTCTGTTTGAGGCGTTCAGCGCCTTCAATAATGATTCCTCTGTCTCTAGCGGTATTAACCAGTTCGGGGACGATGTCGCAAAGGGTTACTTTGTGCCCGCCTCGGGCCAGAAATGCGGCCACAATGCACCCAACCGGGCCGGCGCCTATAATGCCATAATGCCAAGGATGATTTTGATTTGATGTGCCCATGAGAACCTCTTCGAGTTGTTCCTGTCGATTCTATTCGCGGATATCAAATATGGTCGCATCCAAAATTCTGATGCCATTTTCCTTCAGCACATGGATAGCCTTTTCGTTGTCGGAAAAGCAAAAAATCATAACGGCGTTTCCAACAGAGGCTCCTATATAGGCATACATGAATTCGATTCGTATCCCGGCTTTTACCAGCGGCAGCATCACATGGGACAGGCTGCCTATCTCGTCAGGTATTTCCGCTGCAATCACCTCATTGACAAATGCCGGAATGCTCATCTCCATCAGTATCCGCCGCGCTTTGGCGGTATCGGATAACAACAGACGAAGCTGGCCGAACGCGCCCGTGTCGACCAGATTCAGAGCTCGCAGGTTGATGCCGGCATCACCCATCGCCTTTATGACATCGTATAGGCGAGTTGGCGAATTTTCGATTGAAATAACAATCTGTTTGAGTTTCATCACAACGCCTCTTTATAGTGGTTTTTTTTAAAAAATCGGGGCTTACCCTATCGGTTAGGCAAGGTCGCGCCCCCTATAAAAGGCCACCAGATTCAATTGCTTGAATTGGGGCGGCACGCGCTCGGCAATCACCGCTTTCCATGCATCGACGGGCAGATCCAGCATGGTTGAGACGATACCCAGTAAAATGGTGTTCACCAGCCTTGTGTTGCCGAGTTTTTCGGCCATGGGCAGCGCGTCCACAAAGACGGGATCGGTGCTCCGCTGTTGGATGACAACCTGGGCATTTTCAGGATAGGTTCCCATGCCGGCATAAACAGCCGGCGGTATAATTTTCTGGAGGCTGGTAATTACCCGTCCGGTGGATCTTAAAAAATGAAGCCATCGCAGCGTTTCGGACAGTTCAAAGGAAAGCAGAATGTCCACCTCGCCCGCCATAATCATGGGCGAGGCCACATTTTCACTATAGCGCACATGGCTGGTCACCACGCCGCCCCGCTGGGACATGCCGTGAATTTCACTTTTTTTGGCGTCAAATCCGCTGCGCATGGCGACGTCCGACAAGATTTCGCTGGCCGTAATCACGCCCTGGCCGCCGGTACCGGCTACCAGCACGTTGGCTGTCTTCTTACTTTCCCGAGTCATTTTTTTTATCTCCTTTTGGAGGCGCCGCCTCTGGGCATATCATTTGGCCACGCAAACAATGGCGTTCGATGTGCATACCTGCTCGCAAAGGGCACATCCGTAACATGTCGCCGCATCGATGCTGGAGTAGCGACGCTCTTTCTTATCCGTTTCATCAGGAATGATATCTCCCTGGGAAATGGATGGACAGCCCAGCTTGAGGCAGCGCTTACAGCCGATGCAGGCCTCCGTTTGCCCAGTGCGTACCGCTTGCGGGTCCGGGCGAAACAGTTGGACGCAAGGGCGTTTGGTGACTAACACAGACGGTCCGTCATAGTCGATTTCCTCCTTTAGCGCAGCCAATGTAGCTTTCAGATCAAAGGGATCGATTTCTCTGA
>JBJKSK010000190.1:0-2956 GCA_046704125.1 Desulfobacterales bacterium
ATGACGGATAAAACCGCAGACTTGGCCGGGCCTGGCATCGGGGATTACGGCAGACTCGAACATGAGCTGCCCGAGGGTTACCAGCCCCTGCTCCCGGCCATGGAGAGGATGAAGGCGGTCTTTGCGATCAAGAATTACGTGGAGACCAACTTGTGCTTGGAACTGAACCTGAATATGGTTCAGGTTCCGCTTATTGTAGATAAAGACAGCGGGGTAAACGATTACCTGGACCGGGACGGCTCGCGGGCACCGGTGGAATTTCCTTGCGGATTGGGACTCGATACCCCCATAACCGCCCAGGTCGTGCAGGCCGCCACGAAATGGAAACGGATGGCTCTGGCTCAGTTCGGCTGCAAGGCCGGGGAGGGCATCTGCACCGACATGAGAGCGGTTCGAAAGGACTACTTTCTGGACCACGATCATAGCGCGTACGTGGACCAGTGGGACTGGGAACGGGCCATCACCCAGAAGGATCGCACCATCGAATTTCTCAAGGAGATCGTGACGCGAATATGGAAGGTCATCCGGGGAGCCGGCGCCATGATCCAGGAGATGTATCCCCAGCTCAAGACTTCAAGGTATCCCGATTTTCCGGAACAACTCGAGTTTCTTCACGCCGAGGAGATTTTGGGCCGCTACCCCGATTTGCCCCGCAAGCAGCGTGAAACCCGGATTCTTCTCGAACACGCGCCGGCGGTTTTCATCATCGGCATCGGATGGCCACTGAAAGACGGTTATCCCCATGAGATGCGGGCCGCCGATTACGACGATTGGGCCACGGAAACAATTGCGAAAAACGGTGAAAGATATCATGGGTTAAACGGAGATATCCTGGTGTGGAATCCGGTGACAAAAAGACGCCACGAGCTGTCCTCGATGGGCATCCGGGTCACGAAGGAAACCCTCAAAATCCAGCTCAAAATGGCCAATCAGGAAGATTTTCTCCGTCTGCCGTATCATCAGGCCATTATCAACGATCGAATTCCGCTGAGCATCGGCGGGGGCATCGGGCAGGCCAGGACCTTCATGTATCTCTTGCGTACGGCCCATCTCGGGGAGGTGACCGTCTCCGTGTGGCCAAAGCAACTCAAGGCTATCTGCACAAAGAAAAACATCCACCTGCTCGAGTAGCCTGTATCCATCCCTCCTTTTGCGCTCGAATGGAAATTACGGTGGGCTGCGTTGCCGTCGGTGAAGAAATAAACAGGCTGTAGCTTCCTCACCGACGCTTCCTTGATCTTTGGTCGTCCGCCCTATCGGCAACCCGGAAAGAGAAACTTTGGTTTTTCGGAAGCGGTTCGGTCTTAAGCACGGAGCGAATCGGCAGGTCTAATTTCTTCGGCTCGCAGCGTGAACAAGGAGGTGAACAGATGACAACACCCCGATCGGTATTCGATCCGTCGGTAAGAGACGCCATTGACGACGCGCGGCGTCGCGCGGCGATGACAGACGATGAGCTCAAGGCGGCCCACCTGAAACGTCTGTTTCCCTCGCCGGTGGACTGGCGTGACACCTGCATGTATTTCCTGATGGTCGACCGATTCAACAATCCGGACGCTCCCCCAAGGTCGGCGGGGTTTTACCCCGCCCGTTGGATGGGACATGCATTTCGCATCCCGGCAGGGCGGGACAATTCCCGGCATAACTCGCCAGTTGCCGTACCTGAAGCAACTTGGCATCAATGCCGTCTGGGTTTCGCCATTGGTGCGAAATGTCGCGTCAGGCGATATCATGACCTATCACGGCTATGCCGCTCAGGATCTGCTTGCCATCGATGATTGCTGGGCGTCCGACGGCAAGCGGGAAACGGCTGAAGATGAACTCGCCGAAATGGTGGGCAGAGCGCACGATCTGGGCATTTATGTCATCCTCGACATCGTGATCAATCACCTGGGTCTGGTATTCCGGTATGACCGGTTCGGAACCTGGGTGAGGCAGTTTGAGGACCGGGCGCTGTTGAGCCAGTCACAGGGCGGCGGTGTTCTGCCTGACATCCTGTGGACGGAGGGCTTCGGGGGTGCGAGGGGAGATTGGCGAAACCGGCTCGATCCCGGAAAGGCCACGGGCGCCGATGAAGCCGCCTATCCGCTTGAATTTCGCGACCCATCCCTGTTTCGCCGCCGCGGCAGCAAGATCAGCGACAGTCTATCGGATTTTTCATGGCTGGGCTTTGTCCCGGGCGATTTCGGGGACACGCGGCAACTGGCCATCGAGTATGTTGCCGGAGAAGATGACCCGCTGCGCGCCTACGGCGCCACTCCCGCGCTCTCACTTGTGCTTCAGGCGTACCAGTACCTCGTGGCCCGGTTCGATTTCGGCGGATTCCACATCGATACGGTCAAGTATGTGCATCCGAAGTTCATCCAGCGGTTCGGCAATGCGATGACCGAATTAGGTTATTCCATCGGAAAGAAAAACTTCTTTACCTTCGGCGAGGTGGCCGACGACAACGCCGGAATCGCATCCTTTGTCGGCCGCAACGGCACATCCGGCCACGATCCGGAAGGCGGCCTGGGAATCGATGCGGCCCTGGATTTTCCATTGGCAAGCGCGATTCGAGGCGTATGCACCGGACCCATGGAAAACCGAGCCCCTGTCAGCCGTCTTCGAGACATCTATGATGAGCGCCGCGGCGAGAAAGACGAACTGGTCAGCTCCCACGGGGATGCGTCGGCGTTTTTTGTGACGTTTGTCGACAACCACGACAGGTGCCAGCGCGTGCGCCACCCGCAATCCCCGGACGCCGAGGTGCGGTTGTGTCTGGCGCTTCTGTTCGTCTTGCCGGGCATCCCCTGCCTGTACTACGGGACCGAACAGGATCTCAAAGGCACGCGCAATGCCGACGGTACGATGCGTCTGGATAGTTTCGAACCGGTGCGCGAGGCCCTTTGGGGAAAGTTTACCGGTCTTGGAGGGAACTGGCCCAAAGATGGTGGAACCTTCCGTATGCTGCAGC
>JBJKSK010000191.1:0-3464 GCA_046704125.1 Desulfobacterales bacterium
GAGTCTCCTGCCCGGTGTCTTTTGCTAAAGGCATCGATTTGCTTTTCGATGCCAGTTAGTATTTAGTAGTAAGCAATTTATCGGTCATCATCCGATCCGCATTACGGCCGAGGCAGCCATCTGGCCCGCCGACGGCGGGCAAAACGCCCGGATCAAGCCGGTATTTATCTCATTTCGAGCCTCCGGCCATGTCGGCAACCCTGCCAACGACCGCGGTGGCCCTGTGTAGCACATCGCTCCCGGGGACACAAGAACCCCGAATAAAAATTTGTTCGCAATTCCTCTTGACAATTGCTGTGATTTAACTTACTTAGGGCTTGCCTTTAAAAAGCGCGTCAAGGACAAATTATAATAAAAATTTCAGTCAGTTAGGAGATTACTCATGGCTGTACCAAAACACAAAACATCCAAGTCAAGACGGGACAAGCGCCGAACCCACCAGAAGATTGCCGCCCCCAACGTGACCACCTGCCCCGAATGCGGGGAGCCCCGGCTGGCCCACCACGCCTGCCCCGACTGCGGCGCTTACAAGGACCATAACGTCATCGCAACCAAGGAATAGCATTTCATGGCCGAAACAGTTTCAGGAAAATCCCTGGCGGGTCTGGATTCGGAATCGAGACAGATGGTCGTAGACACGATCCGCCAGCTGCGCAAGCGCCTGATGACCAAAACACAGATTCTGGCCTTTGATCGCCAAGAGCAGTTTCCCGAAGCCACGATCCGTGAACTGCTCGGGCCAGACATCGGGCTTCAGCTGCTGTTTATCCCCGAAGCTTACGGCGGCATGGGAGGTGGTGCCCGGGACTGCGTGGCCATCACCCGGGAAATGGCAAAAATATGCCTTGGAGTAGCCACGGCGTTTTTTGCCATTCAACTGGGCGCCGACCCCCTGATTGTGGGAGGCACCGAGGATCAAAAAGAAAAATGGCTGGGTGCCATCGCCCGGGGCAACACCCTAGTCGCCTATGCGGTGACCGAACCCGGGGCCGGAAGCAATCTGGCGGCCCTGGTCACTAAAGCCGAGCCGGTGACTGACGAATCGGGGAAAATCACTGGATATCGGCTCAACGGCGCCAAACAGTTCATTTCCACAGGCGGTTACGCGGATTTCGTAACCCTGCTGGCCAAGGCGCCAGAAGGCCCCACCTTTTTTGTCGTCGAGCGGGGCACCCCGGGATTTCACCCGGGCAAGGGAGAAGAAAAACACGGCATCCGGGCATCCAACACAAGTCCCATCACCCTCACCGATGCCGTGGTTCCGGTGGAAAATCTCATCGGAGCCACCCCCGGCCAGGGGCTCAAACAGGCCAACCAGGTCTTTGGGTACACGCGCGTGATGGTGGCCGCCATGGCGATAGGGGCTGCCGAGTCGGCAATGAACATCGTTATTGCCTATGCCAAGGAACGCATCCAGTTTGGTACCCCGCTTTCGGAAAAACAGGGCTATACACATAAACTGATCGTGCCTCACGTCGTTCGAATGGCGGCTGCTGAGTCCTACATCGATGAGGTGGCCTACCGGTTGGACGCCGGGGAAAGCGATCTGCAAGTCGAAGGCTCCATTGCCAAGTTTTTCACCTCCGAAGCGGCCAATCGGGCCGCCGACGACGCCATGCAGGCCCTTGGCGGTTACGGGTACATCAGTGAATTCGAAGTCGAAAAGATCAAGCGGGACGTCAAAATTACCTGCATTTATGAAGGTACGAGCGAAATCCAGCAAAACATCATTGCCACCTTTCGCTGGAAAGTCAGCCGCAAGACCAAGGGGCAATTCTATGACGGAATCGCCGCGCAGCTGCAGCAGATAGAGACCGAAATGCCGGGTGCCGGTGCGGCCAATTGCGCGGCGGCCGCCAGGGTTCTCAATCGGGTCATTGACCATGCCCATGACACCCGGAAGACCCGTTTGCAGCACGTGATGTTTTGCCTGTCGGAAATGATGACTCAGGTGGAAGTCGGAACCAGCCTGGTTCGAAAAGCCTGGCGGCTGACTGCCGCAGGAGATCCGGCCGCGGAAAAAATGCGGTTGATGGCAACCCTTTTTTCAGCAGAAGTCGCCGAAATTGTAGGTCGAAACGCCTTGCACATTTTCGGCAGTGATGCCACCGACGAAACATTGGAAGCATTTCTGGACACCACCGACTACCGGCAGCTTCTATACGGCCAGCGGCATCTCGTGGATGCCATGGATCGCGTTGCCGACATGATTTTCGAAAGGTAAGCGATGCCGGAGCATGAAACTCGAATTGTTGTGGTCACCGGCGGATCCCGGGGCATCGGCCGGGCTATCTGTGTTTCCCTGGCAGGTCCCGGCACGCGGATCTGGTTCAACTACCACTCGGCTGAAGCTGCGGCCCAAGAAACCGTAGAGGCCGTCGGTGCGGCCGGAGGCATCGGTTTTGCCCGGAAGGTGGAGGTTTCATCGGCACAGGCGGTAACCGCCTTTTTCGAGGAAGTGCTTGCCGACGCCGGTCGCATCGACGTCCTGGTCAACAATGCCGGCATCACCAGAGACGGATTGCTGGTCCGAATGAAGGAATCCGATTGGGATGAGGTGGTTGACATTAATCTCAAGGGCGCCTTTCTTTGCACCAAGGCAGCGGCCAAACCCATGATCAAACAACGCGGCGGCCGTATCATCAATATTACCTCGGTGGTGGGGCTTACCGGAAATCCTGGCCAGGTCAACTACTCGGCGTCCAAGGCCGGCATCATCGGGCTGACCCGTGCTACGGCCAAGGAATTGGCCTCGCGCCAGATCACCGTCACCGCGGTGGCCCCCGGGTACATCGAAACCGACATGACCGCGGCCATGACGCCAAAGGCCCGGGAGTCCATGATCGGTGCCATCCCCATGGGCCGGGTGGGAAGCGTGCAGGACGTCGCCGATGCCGTGTGTTTCCTGGCCTCGACATCGGCAAGTTATATCACCGGCCAGGTCTTGCACGTCAACGGCGGGTTTTATCCCTGATCATTAATTTTTTGCAGCGCAAGGAGGTCGCCTTTGAACAGGCGGGTTGTGGTTACAGGAATGGGGCTGGTAACGCCCTTGGGAATTGGAGTCGAGCAAACCTGGGAAAATTTGGTGGCCGGCAAATCCGGTATCGGAGAAATCACCCGGTTTGATACATCCGCGTTTCAAACCAAAATTGCCGGAGAAGTCAAAGGGTTTTGCCCGGAAGATTTCCTTCCTGCCAAGGAGGCCAAGCGCACCGAGCGATTCATCGCTTATGCCATCGCCGCCTCGCGCATGGCTCTTGAAGACTCCGGGCTCAAGCTCTCACCGACCAACAGCAGCCGAGTGGGCGTCGTCCTGGGCTGCGGGCTGGGCGGGCTGTCTATGCTGGAAGAAACCAGCCGGGTCATCGAAGCCCGGGGGCCTCGCCGGGTCAGCCCCTTTTTCATCCCCATGATGATCGGAAACATGGCCGCTGGGATGGTCTCGATTCAGTTTGGCGCCA
>JBJKSK010000192.1:0-4252 GCA_046704125.1 Desulfobacterales bacterium
GCTGTAGCCCATGGCCGGGTGATCCCGGCCATGGGCTACAGCCGCAGCCAGGTCAAGGATCTGGAGGAAACCATCAACCGCAGTGACTGCGATCTGGTGCTGTTTGCAACCCCCATCCAGCTGGCCCGGGTGGTGAATATCAACAAGCCGACCCAGCGGGTCCGCTACGAATACGAAGACGCCGGCACCCCGACCCTTGAAGAGGTCCTGCGCAAACGCCTGCATGCCGGAGCGTCACCGCGCTGATGCCGGTTGGAGCCAGCCTTTTAGCGGCGAAAACGAGCAAAGGGCAGAAACCGATGAATGACATCGCAGGTAAACGGGTCATACTGGTTGCCCTGGGCGGAAACGCCCTGATACGAAAGGGCCAGACCGGCACCGTTTCCGAACAGTTTGAAAACTTGAAGCTGCCCATCAGGCAGATAGCGGCCCTGTCACTTGAAAACCGGATCATCATCACCCACGGCAACGGTCCCCAGGTCGGTCATCTGCTGCTGCAGCAGGAATGCTGCGACCAGATCAAGCTGCCGCTGGAAATCCTCGTGGCGCAGACCCAGGGCCAGATCGGCTACATGATCGAATCGACCCTGGACAGCGCCCTGATGGAACTCAATACCGCCAATGAAAAACTGCTCGTCAGCCTGCTCAGTTACGTGGTGGTGGATGAAAACGACCCGGCGCTTCAACATCCGACCAAGCCCATCGGTCCGGTCTACGAGGAAAGCCAGCTGACGGGGCTGCCTTTTCCCGCCATGAAGACGGCCAAAGGCTACCGGCGGGTGGTGGCGTCGCCGAAACCTGTCACGATAGTCGAAAAGCGTGAGATTCAGCGCCTGATCGAAATGGACTTTATTGTCATCTGCTGCGGAGGTGGCGGCATTCCGGTGATTCGTGACGGCCGGGCCTTCTCCGGTGTCGACGCCGTGATCGACAAAGACCTGGCCAGTGCTCGCCTGGCTCAGGAGGTCGGCGTGGACCTCTTTGTAATCGCCACCGATGTGGCCGGAGCCGCCATCGATTACGGCAAGGATCACGCGCGGTTCCTGAATCGCATCACGGTTCGCGACGCCGAACGCTACCTGGCGCAAGGCCAATTTCCGCCAGGTTCCATGGGCCCCAAGATTGAAGCGGCAACGCAATTCATCAAAGCCGGTGGGAAGCGGGCCGTTATCACCGGCATCGATGCGATTGAAACCGCGGTCCAGGGCAGGGCCGGCACGCAAGTCGTAGCGGGGGATTGATCAAGGCAGGACTGCCGAATGAAGCGGACAGAGCCGCTTATTTTGAAGTGTTTAACGTCATCGAATCGGCTGGGAATGAAACTTGAAAAAAATTTTAGCCATTCTACTCTTTGGTATCGTCGCTTACGGGCTTTTAAACCAGGCAGCCAGGCTCTCAACCGGCACGTTTTTCAGCTCTGAATCACCGACTGGTGACAAAGCCTTAGAGAAGGCTTTCCAAGATAAACTAAGCAACGTTGAAGTGGCCGGTTCCGGCAAGGTCATAAGGATCTTGCCGGATGACATACAAAGCAGCTGGCACCAGCGATTTATTGTTGAACTAAATTCTGGACAAACTCTTTTAATCGCGCATAATATCGGCATCGCGCCAAGAGTGAGCAACCTGAACGTAGGCGATCGAATTGGTTTCTACGGCGTATACGAGTGGAACCCGGAAGGCGGGGTGGTGCATTGGACCCACCATGACCCGAGCGGCCGCCACATAAATGGCTGGATAAAACATGATGGCAAAATATACCAATAACCGGGAGAGGTAAACATCCTGGAGAGGAACCGATGCCCGAAACCTTAGTGCACACCATGGCCCTGGAAAACGGCTGTACCCTAAACATTTACGACGCGTGCCGCAAACTCATCGGCGACCGCTGGCAGGTGACGCTGGCCGGCCGGATGGAAATCGATGTGCGGAAAACCTTCGGAGACACCCGCGAACCGGATGCCGGATCCGTGGCCGCCGCCCTTGGCGAAACGGTGGTCTTTGAAAAGAAGATCGAGCGGGTGTTTGTCGATGATGCTGCCAAGGCCCCGCTTTTTGATGAACTGCTGGCCAATTTTGTTCAAACCACGGCCCCCTATCTGGCCCACCCCGAATTTCCCCGCCGCTTCGTGGCCAAGCAATACGCCGAGCACCAGAAAAAAACCTCCTGGTACAAAGAATAACCTAAACCGGTTTCTCGCAAAGGCGCCAAGGTGTTCAAAGAAAGGCCGCGAAGAAATGGTTTTTTTCCGCGGCCTCCTGCGCGAGGGTGACCGAACGTGGGAAGCGGGCCGTTTGAGCAAGAGGTTAGGCATCACCCGGCTTGAGCTCGACCTCGCCTTCGATCTCGACCGGTATCCGGAAGGGCAGTTCTGCGAGGCCCACTGCGCTGCGCGCATGAGCGCCCCGCTCCTGGCCGAACACGCTGACGATGAGATCGGTGAAACCGTTGATGACGGCCGGCTGGCGATTGAAGCCAGGTGCGGAGTTGACCATGCCGAAGACTCGACTCCAGCAGGCGATGCGCGACAGAGCACCAAGCTCCCTCTTCAGGCTGCCCAGGATGGCCAAGCCTGCGAGACGAGCGGCGACGTAGGCTTGCTCTTCCGTCACCTCCGCGCCGACCTTACCCAAAGGCTGGGCGAGGCTCCCGTCTGGATTCGTGGGGCCGTGGCCGGAAATGATGGCTCTGGTGCCGACGATGCGCACCCAGGGAAATGGCAGCGCGACGCCTGGCGGAAGCTGCAGGGGTTCCGGGATCACGAAGCCGAGCTTGGCGAGACGATCTTCTGGAGTTGACATGATGCCAATCCTTTGGTGAGGGGTTTTTGGGGCGCCCAGCAATGGGGGCAAGGCGCATGAGTTACGAGTTTGCCGTGACCCGTTGATTAGGATTTTTTACTGTATAATTCGTAGGTTACCCTTATCAACGTTTTGTTGCAGGCCTTGTAGATCAATACGGTCGAAATTGTGCAGCTCACAGAATTGTATATCGGCATCGTTCAGATTGGTTCCCCAGAGTCTGGTTCGCATCAGGCGGGTTGGTCTTCCTTCATCCATAAAGCTGCCACAAAGCTTTGCCCTTTTAAAGTCGGCATATTCGAGGCTGCAATCCTCAAACACAGTGCCGCCCAGATCTGCCTCTTCGAAAGATGAATGAGAGAAAATGACATTAAAAAACTGACAACCCCAAAGTGAGAAGTATCGAAAGTTGGTTCTAGTAAGGTCGACATCGGCGATCCGGATTTGATGGATGTCGATGTTATAAGGGAATCCATTTTGATCTAAGCGTGGTATCGACGCGAGGGACCGGATGCCAAATTCAAGAACTTCAACGTATTGTTTGTCGATTGATTTTTCCTGAGGAAAGTTCTTGCGTAAGAAAGCAGTTATCAGATTGACGATTTCTTGTACACGGTAGGGATAGGATACGGCCAATTCGAATAACAAGGAGAGCCCTTTTTTCATCTTGTGCGGATCTGATTTTTCAAGCAAGCGCTCCGCCGTATATTTCTGGTCGTAGTACTTGAGTACCCTTAATTTCTCGCTAAAGAATGGCTTGATCAGCGTTTCTACGATGAAGTCGATCATGGTGCCTCCTAACGATCCAAAGCTGACCCACGGCCCCCGGCGGCCAGGCTCCGGATGCAACCCGGTCTCTCAATCTTCGTTTTCTCATCAGAACGGAATAAAATGTCGATCCGCCCCGCTGCCAATTCACCTAAACGTCGCACATGAGCCGCATCGCGATGCTGCAGGTGTGCCACCCGCTGGCAATCAGTCCGCCGAAGGGCGAGGATTTCGCGGCCTCTTCGCCGGTGTGAAAAGACTGTGGATCGTACTCACGCGCGAACGAAATGATTTCGCGATGATGTCCCGCTTCCCGGTATCTAGAACAAGCAGATGGACATGGAAGTAACCATGTAATTCAGGGTTAGTTTATACCGCGTCTTCGCCTGATACAGCCGCTGCAGGTAACGGCGGCGATCCTTCGAGAACTTGAGGAGGAATTCCCGTTTGTGGCATCGGTGGGTAATATGCCTGTACCCTGCTATAAAACCGTTTCATGTTTTTCTATATAAATCAATAAATTCTGAAGAGGACAATATTTCTATGCCCTCTCGAGATGCAGAAGGGTAATGGACTTTGTTGTCAGTGATTAATGTTTTGGCGTTCCCAGCTATAGCAACTTCAAGGAACGGTTCATCATCGGGGTCCGGCAGGGCCTCGTCCTTTTCCAGCCTGGAAAGGCCAT
>JBJKSK010000193.1:0-4008 GCA_046704125.1 Desulfobacterales bacterium
AAAGGGACTTCGAATTCCAGCGCATCCACGATGCCAGGCAGCGAAAAGACTATGACCGGCATACCGGACAGGGGCGGGCCTATATTTTCGAGGTGCGTCGGAATCTGTGCGATTTCATGTTCATCAACAACTTTGTGGACCAGGATTTTGTGGACCGAAACGAGTTGTTTGTGGCCGGAAAGCGTCTCAACCAAAGCAAGTTGGTCTGGGAATACTACGTCAAGAGCCGCAACGCCGCGGATTACCGCGATATGCTCCAGGACGCGCTGTATCACCCCCCGGCGATTACCATCGACAAGGAAAAGACCACCGGCAACACCTTGTATCTGGTGCATCGCTTCGAGCACAAACCCCTCGTGAAGGAGTTTATCCACAACACCATGCTGGGAATCGAGTATCTGTGGGGCGGTCCGGTGAAGATGGAAACCAGTGAGGTGATCACCGTTCCGCCAAAAGCATACGCCTCCACAGCCCAGAGCGCCGGGGCGCCGACCGAGGAGTATAGCCGGGAAATCACGTGGCATCGTGTCCTGTACACCATGGAAAACCGGAAGCTGGATCGAAAAATCATATGGAGGCCGGCGTGATGGAAAAAATCAAACATGCTCTGCTGAATCTGGATCGCAACCTCTGCGAGTCAGACCGGCAGGAGGCCATTTCCTTTCAGGCTTTTCTCGATCTTCTGCTCCGCAACCCCGGCATTGTCATCCGCAATGTCTTTCAGGTGTTTTATGACATGGTCAAAACCTATTTGGGGCCAGGCACCGAGGAGTATCCGGAAGACCCTGAATCCATCGGTTTCGTATACTATGACTGCACCAAACTGTTTGTGGACGGAGCCGATAATCCCTTTTTCGCCGACCGGCTGTTTGCCAACCGCCTGGTGAATCTGGTGGAGGCCCTCAAGCGGGGCACCCAGCAAAACCGGATCTATATTTTCGAAGGCCCGCCCGGATGCGGCAAGTCTACGTTTCTAAATAATTTACTGAAAAAATTTGAAGAATATACCAATACCGAGGCGGGGACCCGGTACGAAGTCGTCTGGCGGCTGGACACGAAATTGCTCGGCGGTTCTCCCGGCCAGGAAACCCTTCCTTTGATCGGCAAGATCATCGATATGGTCCAAAACTCCAGACTGGACTCGAACAACTGCGCCGCCCCGGCTGTTCCGGCCCAGCGCATGGAAGACTATCAGGAGCTGCTTCACCAGGAATTTTCCGGTTCCGTGGCGGGCGACTACGTCGAGGTGGCGTGCCCGAGCCACGATCATCCGATTCTGATGATTCCCAAGGACTACCGCCGGTCTTTTTTCGACGATCTGTTCTTAAACGATCAGTTCAAGTGGAAGCTGTTCACCGAAAAGGAATACGACTGGGTATTTCGGAACAATCCCTGCACGATTTGCAGCAGTCTGTACCAATCGCTGGCCAGGAGGCTTTGCAGCCCTCAGAAGGTTTTCGAAATGATCTATGCCAGACCCTATCGGTTCAACCGCCGGCTGGGGGAAGGCATCAGCGTGTTTAATCCCGGCGACAAGCCCATGCGACAGCAGATATTTACCAATGAAGCGCTGCAGCGGCAGGTCAACACGTTGCTGCGCGGCAGCGCACCGGTGCGCTATATCTTTTCCCGCTACGCCAAGACCAACAACGGCATCTATGCCCTGATGGATATCAAGTCCCACAACACCGAACGGCTGGTTGAACTGCACAACATCATCAGCGAAGGCATCCACAAGATCGAGGATATCGAGGAAAACGTCAATTCGATGTTCCTGGCGCTGATGAATTTCGAAGATCAAAAAAATATTCAGGAATATCAGTCTTTTCTGGATCGTGTAGAATATATGAAGATCCCGTATGTGCTGGATCTGAACACTGAGGTGGAAATCTACCGGAACATATTCGGAAAGCATATCGATAATCGTTTCCTGCCGCGGGTGCTGCATAATTTTGCGCGGGTGATCATCTCCACACGCATGAAACTGAAGTCTGAAGCCATGCTCGAATGGATTGAAGATTCGAAAAAATATGGCCGATATTGCGACGACAACCTGCAGTTGCTGAAAATGGAAATCTACACCGGTTACATCCCCAAATGGCTTTCGGAAGAGGACCGGGAAAAATTCAACGCCAAAATCCGTCAAAAAATAATCGCCGAATCCGAAAAGGAAGGCGAACATGGACTCTCCGGGAGGGACTCGCTCAAGATATTCAACGATTTTTTTTCCACCTACGCCAAGGAAGACACGCTGATCAACATGGCCATGCTTTATAACTATTTTACCAAGACCCGGAAAGATTTCAGCGAGATGATCCCCGCCGGGTTGCTGGATTCCCTGACCGATTTCTACAACTATACCATCCTCCAGGAGGTCAAGGAGTCCCTTTACTACTACAACGAGGAAAAGATCTCTCGCGACATTCAAAATTACATGTTTGCCGTCAGCTTCGAACCGGGTGCGTCGGTCACTTCGAAATTTACCCAGGATCGGCTCGAAATCACCGAAGAATTTTTCCACGGCATCGAAAATCGCCTGCTGGGTGCCGGCGCGGACAGGCAGCGGCGGCTTTCGTTTCGAAAAGACATTCAGAAGGAATACACCACTCAGGCCCTGACCCAGGAAATCATGGTCGGCAACAGGCCGGTGACCCAAACCGGCCTCTACGAGGAGCTGCACGATCGTTACGTATACAACCTCAAGGAAAAGGTGCTTGACCCCTTTCTGGAAAATGAGAACTTTCGAAGGGCCATCAAGGATTTCGGGAAAGAGGACTTCAAAACCTACGACAAGCGCATCAAGGCCGATGTGAGCTTTTTGATGAACAATATCTGCAGCAAATACCGCTATACCAAAAAAGGCGCCAAGGAAGTCTGCATGTACGTGATCGATAATGACTTGGCGCGCAAATTCGCCACTCCCTGATCGGGGCACCAAAATAGCCTTTCAGGCTTTGGGCGGCAATAGGGTTGCGCCCGGCCCCTTCCCACAGCCGTCTACAGCCTGACCGCCTGTGTTTCATTCGGCCTTGGACAGGGCCGGGGCAATGTGCTAAGGTCTTTGACGATTTTTAACCCATAACTTAAAAGCGGGATGGTGAACGGCGTGAGAGACCCAGGGTGGTTTGATGAAAAAACACGGCAGCAGCAGCTCGAAGAACACATTGACAAGGTCCGTGAAACCCACTTCGGGCTGCGCAAAGTAGCCGCCGATGAGAAGGCGTACTGGGTGCGCCGGCATTTCAACCGGGTGGCCCCAAAATACGATTTCATGAACACCCTGCTAAGCCTTGGCATTCACTATGCCTGGAAACGACAGGCCGTTCGGATGCTGGGGTTAAGACCGGGAGAGCGGGTGCTCGATGTCTGCGGCGGCACGGGGGATCTCTCGATTCTGGCCTCCCGGCGGGTTGAACCCGCCGGACAGGTGGTGCTCTACGACATCAACCGGGCCATGATGATCACGGGCCGGGCCTCTGCCGGCCACCGGGAAACCCGGCGTTTGATCGGCTACGTCCAGGGGGACGCCGAGGCCATCGCGTTTCCGGATGCCAGCTTCGATGCCGCCATGGTGGGGTTTGGAATCCGGAATCTGACCCGGATGGAGGCCGGTTTCCGGGAGATGTACCGGGTGTTGCGCCCCGGCGGCCGAATGCTTTGCCTGGAGTTTTCCAAGCCGGTCTGGCCCTGGTTTCGGATGCTCTACGATTTTTATTCCTTCCGGGTCATGCCGGTGCTGGGGCAGCTTCTGGCCGGATCCAGCGAATCTTATGCGTGTCTTCCCGAAACCATCCGGATGTTTCCCCTGCCCGATGAGTTGTGCCACCTGCTGGAGCACATCGGGTTTTCGGTCATCACCTACAAGTTGATGACAAACGGCATCGCCGTAGCGCATCTGGCCTGCAAGTAAACGTCGCCGCAACGGCAAGGCCGCCATGTTACCGCAGATTCATACGCTTTATGACATTACCGTGACGTTGGGCGGCGGTGCTGCCGAGTATCCGGGGG
>JBJKSK010000194.1:0-2575 GCA_046704125.1 Desulfobacterales bacterium
CTGCGCCGGCAGGGGTGCATGAAACAACTGGGCCAGGGCTGTCTGTGGGAAAAGGGAGAGCGCTGATGGGAAAGACGATCATGACCGTGGACGATTCGGCCAGCGTCCGCCAGATGGTTCACTTCACGCTCAAAGGCGCGGGCTACGAGGTCATCGAGGCCGTCGACGGCAGGGATGCGCTAAGCAAGGTTGCGGGCGCCAGGCCGCAGCTGGTGATCACGGACTTGAACATGCCCAACATGGACGGCATCGAACTGACGCGGTCCTTGCGGGCGGATCCGGCGTATAAGTTTGTGCCCATCGTGCTGCTGACCACCGAAAGCCAGGCCGAGAAAAAGCAGCAGGGCAAGGCCGCCGGGGCCACGGGCTGGATCGTCAAGCCGTTTAAGCCCGAGCAGCTGCTGGCCGTGGTCAAGAAGGTGCTGGGATAGAAAAAAACTCATAGACGGTGAAGGCTTATGGAACTTCCAACGGATGTGTATATCGAAGAGGCCACCGAGCTTCTCGGGGAGCTGGAGACAGCGCTGCTGGAGCTGGAGGAAAACCCCGATGACATGGAGTTGGTCGGACGGGTGTTTCGCGCCATGCACACCATCAAGGGCTCCGGGGCGATGTTTGGCTTTGATGCCATTGCGACCTTTACCCACGAGGTGGAAACGGTATTTGATCAGGTGCGCGCGGGAAAGCTGGCGGTAACCTCGCGGCTAATTGGCCTCACGCTGGCGGCGAGGGACCGGATCAAGCAGATGCTTGGCGGCCAGACGGATTTTCCCGATGCGGGCACAGACCCCTTGCTGTCGGATCTGCACGAGCTGATGACCGGCGACACGGCTGCGGGCGAAAAAAAAGAAGCATCACCAGAGGCTACCTACCGGATCCGTTTCAAGCCGGCGGAAACGATCTTTAAAACCGGGACAAACCCCGTGCTGCTGCTTCGCGAGTTGGCCGAAATGGGCGAATGCCACGTGGTGGCCCACACGGGGGCAATCCCGCCCCTTGACCGGATGGATCCCGAAAGCTGCTACAGCTTCTGGGACATCATCCTGACCACCAGCTGCGGCATGGACGCCATCCGGGATGTCTTTATCTTTGTCGAAGACCAGTGCGAGCTTGGCATCGACGTGATCGATGACGGCAGCGACCCGGAGGTGTCACTCGATTACAAGAAAATTGGCGAGATTTTGCTCGAGCGGGGGGATCTGTCGGCCCAAGCCCTTTCCGAGGCGTTAATGGCCCAGCGGCGCATCGGGGACATGCTGGTTCAAGCCCGGACCGTTTCCCCGGATGCCGTTGACTCGGCGCTCATGGAGCAATCGCTTGTCAAGCAAAGGCGCGTAAAGCAGCATGAGACCGCGGCGGCCTCGAGCCTGCGGGTGTCGGCGGAAAAGCTTGACGTGCTCGTGGACCTGGTGGGGGAGCTGGTCACGGTCCAGGCGCGGCTTAGCCGAAAGGCCCAGCAGGAAAAGGACTCGGAGCTAAACGGCATTGCCGAGGTGGTGGAGCGGCTGACCAACGAGCTGCGGGATAACACGCTAAGCATCCGCATGCTGCCGCTTTCCACCACGTTTGGCAAACTCAGGCGCCTGGTGCGGGACCTGTCGGCCGAACTTGGCAAAAACGTCGCGCTCACCACCGCCGGCGGTGAAACCGAACTGGACAAGACCGTCATCGAGCAGCTCAACGACCCGCTGGTGCACATCATTCGAAACAGCATCGATCACGGCATCGAGGCGCCCGAGCACCGCCAGGCGGCGGGCAAGCCGGAAGCCGGCACCGTGCACCTTTGCGCCGAGCACTGCGGGGCATCGGTGTTGATTCACATCCGCGATGACGGAGCCGGCCTTGATGCCGAGGCGATCCGGGAAAAGGCCGTGGAACGGGGTCTGATCGCCGCCGACGCCCAGCGAAGCGACAAGGAGCTGTTTTCCCTGATCTTTGCCCCGGGGTTTTCCACGGCCAAAAGCGTCACCGACGTTTCCGGCCGCGGGGTGGGCATGGACGTGGTCAAAACCGCCATCGAGGCGCTTAGAGGCTCTGTGGAAGTCGCCAGCCACCGGGGAGAAGGCACCACGATCACCTTGAAGCTTCCGCTGACGCTGGCCATCATCGACGGGCTGCTGGTCAAAGCCGGGCAGACCACCTTTGTCATGCCGCTATCGGCCATCGAGGAATGCGTGGAGTTTTCCGGCCAGCAACGGGCGGCCACCCACGGGCGCCACATCATCAACATCCGGGGCCAGATCGTGCCGTTTGTGGAAATGCGGCAGCGATTCCAGATCGAGGGCGAGCGTCCGGCCATCGAGCAGATTGTGATCAACGCCGTGGACGGCCACCGGGTGGGCATCGTGGTGGACCGGGTCATCGGTGAGCACCAGATAGTCATCAAGACCATGAGCCGGCTTTACCGGCAGGTGCAAGAAATCTCGGGGGCCAGCATCCTGGGAGACGGCTCCGTGGCCCTGATCCTGGATGTGGCCAAGCTGATGGAAAACCATGACGCGCTTTGATTCACCGGTTGCCAGCCGGTGCCAGACCATAGACGTGTTCCCGGTATATTGACCCGCAGCCACCGTTT
>JBJKSK010000195.1:0-6220 GCA_046704125.1 Desulfobacterales bacterium
GATGTTGGGTGACCACGATGCCGTCTTTTCCGATCAGTTGGGCGTCGGTCCACCAGGAGTCGTAGACATTGGGTCGAAACCAGCGGTTGATGCATACGGTTTTGGGCTGACCCGGAGTGTAAAAGGCCAGTTCGCTGGCAATCTGGTAGCGCAGGCCAAAGAAAAACGTGTCATCGGGCCGGGGCATTTCACGGCGCATATTCCCGGCCTCGATGCCCAGTTGCCGCCAGCCGGTCAACTCGGTGGCGGTGCGGTCAAGCCTGACTGGCAGAGGAAGCACGGGCCAGACCACCTGAAGCAGCACCAGAGCGCTCATCAGATACGCGGTCCCCACGGCCCACGGCCACAGCCTCTGACCCCAGTAGGGCTTTTCCCGGAAAATGGCTTTGGACCGGCCGGAAAACAAGGTGGCCATCAGCACGGCGCCGGTCATATAGCCGGCACCGGGCCAGTTGCCGTAGACCCGGGTGTGGAGGCTAAGCAGCCCGAATCCGGCGAACACGGGAAAAGAGGTGAAAAACAGATAAGTATCCAGCCAGCGAGTGGATCGGTAGGCATTGGCGGCGGCAATACCCCAGGCCCATAGCATCAGGATAAAGACGATGGGCGAGATCAAGGCGGCCTGGGAAGCGATGTAGTCCCCGACATATTGAAAATGGAGGGTAAAGCCTTGATTGACGCCTCCGAGATAGGCCACGTGCCGCAGGGAACTCCAGTGGTTCTGGGCATTCCAGGCGATAACGGGCCAAAACATGGCCATACCGAGTACGACGCCGATCCACGGTTTTGGGGAAGCCAGAGATCGGCGGTGGGTGGAAGACAGCAGCCCGTAGAAAAACACGCAGGGCAGAAAAATCACCATGCTATACTTGCTCAGCATGCCCAAGCCGAACCAGAACCCGCCAAGCAGCCACTGGCTCCAGGTGCCCGACTCATAGCCCCGGGCGACATGGTAGGCTGCGGCCGCCCAGGCCGCGGCCTGCAGACCGTCGCAAGTGGCCAGAAGCCCCCCGACGTTGAATTCGAGAATCCCTTGGCTGAGCACAGCTACGGCCAGGGCCGCTCTCGGAGAGACCCAGCGGTTGGCTGTGGTCACCAGATAACCCGATGCCACGGTCATGGCCAGTATCGACGGCAAGCGTACGGCAAACTCGTTTTGCCCGAAAAAATGGGTGGACAGCCGTATCACCCAGGCGATCAGGGGCGTCTGATCATAATAGCCAAAGGCCAGATAACGGCTCCACTGCCAGTAATTGGCCTCGTCGGGAGCCAACTGGAACGAGGTGGCGTAGAAGCATCGAAACACGGTAAATCCGATGATCCACACCCATGCCCAGGTGAAAAGCATGTGGTCTTTTTGTGAAGTCATGGCCACCTTTTCTATATGGGGGGCTTACGGAAAGTCAAGTGAAAAAGGTCGCTTGCAGTGGCTGGAAACGCAGTTGACTTATAGTTGGATAGCCCCTAAAATAATCACTTTTAATCTCGTTCAGAGAAAATGGAACCAGCGATGATCAAGCTCAACACGATTACCAATCGATATATTTTCAGGGAATTGGTACCGCCCTTTGGCCTCAGCATATTGTTTATGACCTTTGTCTTTCTGATGACCAAGATCCTGCAAATCACCAACTTGATCGTCAACTATCACCTGGGGCTGTGGGACGTGATACTGATGCTGGCCTTTTCCATGCCCTTTTTCCTCCAGTTTGTCATCCCCATGTCCGTTATGATGGCGGTGCTGTTGACCTTTTTACGGATGTCGAGCGACAACGAGGTGCTCGCCCTGAAATCCGGGGGTGTGAGTCTGTATGGAATGCTGCCGCCGGTCATTGGTTTTAGCCTGCTTGCCGCGCTGATGACCCCCGCCACCGCCCTCTACGGCCTGCCGGCAGGCCGGATGGCGATGAAAAGGCTGGTTCTTCGGGTGGCGGCCACCTACTTCGATATCGGTCTCAAGCCGCATACCATCACCGTTTGGTTCTACGGGGTGTCCAATAATATCAACGGGATCGATCCCAAAACCAAGGCGCTGATCGACGTGTTCATAGACGATCAGCGGAACAAAAATGCGGCCAGCACCGTGGTGGCGCCCAGAGGCGAACTGATCAGCGATCCGAGTCGGCACACGTTTCGCCTGCGCCTCTATAATGGAACCATCAACCGGGTGGATGCCGAACATCGAACCGCTTACACGGTCCACTTTGACACTTACAACCTGAGCCTCGATGCCCGAAAGACGATGGAAGCCGCCCAGAATCAAGGCCCGGAAAAAGCCGAGGAGATGACTTTTGGTGAGCTTTCCCATTATTTGAAAACGGCTAAGACAAAAAACGAGCACTATTACAAAGTCCTGTTGGAATATCATAAGAAATTTTCAATGCCATTTGCCTGCTTGGCCATGGGACTGCTGGCCCTGCCATTGGGGATTCACTCCAAATCGGCTAAACGTTCTTATGGAATCAGCCTGGGGCTGTTTTTTTTCCTGCTCTATTACTTGATGCTTTCCGCCGGATGGGTATTTGGCGAAGATGGCCTTTATCCCCCTGTGATCGGCATGTGGGTGCCAAACGTGGTCATGGGAGGCATCGGATGGCTGCTTCTGATCAGGGCGGCCAAGGAACGGCCGGTGGCCTTGTTGAGCCTGTCGGTTTGGAGAAACCGGCTGGCCCGGCTGTGGACAAGGCGCAGGCCGCATCTCATGAAAGATCCCCGTCCATGATCCTGCACCGGTACCTGATCCGCGAGATCCTGAAAAATTTTGCGATGGTTGTGGTCGTGGTGGTGGGTATTTATCTTGCTGTCGATTTTTTTGAGAAGATCGACGATTTTATCACCGCTGGGCTGCCGGTTTCCCAGGCCTTGACCTATCTGTTTTACAAAATCCCCTTTGTCATAGCTCAGATTACGCCGGTAGGCGTGCTGCTCAGCGTACTGATCGTCTTCGGGTTGATGAACAAGCACCATGAACTCATCGCTTTGAAAAGCAGCGGCGTCAGCCTTTATTTGTTGCTCCGGCCTGTCGTGTTTATGGGGGCGGTGGTGGGGCTGTGTCTGGTTGTGCTTTCCGAGGTCTTCGTTCCCCTGTCCATGCACCGGGCGAACCGGATAGGGTTGGGCGAGGTCAGGAAAGAGTCGGCCGTAACCACCCGGAAGCACAACATCTGGATCAAGGAAAACCGCCAAATTGTTCACATCAAGTACTATCACCCCGAGGATCACACCCTTTACGCAATGAGCCTGTATCGCTTCGATGCGAAAATTCGTCTGATTCAACGGCAGGATCCAAAAAAGGCCGTGTATACTTCGGGCCACTGGGTGCTTTCGGACGTGATGGAGCAAACACTGGATGCCGCGCGGGATAACTACGTGGTCGCTTTCCGGAACCAGATTTCGGAAAATCTCGATTTCAAGCCCGTCGACATGCAGCGGGTGGTCAAAAAATCCGATGAAATGGGCTACTTTGAACTGTCCGCCTACATTGACCAGGTGGTCAAGGAAGGCTACGATGCCACTCACTTGCGTGTGGATCTTTACGCCAAGATCGCTTTCCCATTCATCTGTATCGTCATGAGTCTGCTGGGCGCCGGCATTGCCATGGGGGGCAAAAGGATCGAGGGGCTGACCATGAGCATCGCCTACGGGATGACGTTGGTCTTTTGCTACTGGATTTTCTATAGCTTCTGCGTCTCCCTGGGTTACGGCGAGATGCTGCCGCCGCTGGTTTCCGTGTGGGTGGCCAATCTGGTCTTTCTCGCTCTGGGCTGCTGGCTGCTGCTTAGAGCCGAATGATTTTCCAACATCCAATATTCAATGCCCCACATCCAACCGGAGGAGCAACTCCAGCCAAGGCCAACATCTGATGATTCAAGAAAATCTACCATCGTTTCCAGCCCTTCGCGTATCTAGTGGCCCCGGGCTGGTGGCATACAACCTGCTGATGGCCCTGATGGTGCTGCCGGGTCTGGCCATGGGGGCATGGATCCTGACGTTTTCCGCCAGGCGCCGGCAGACCTTTTTATACCGGCTCTGGCTTCGAAATGCGGCCACCGGGAAAAGCGCTTTGTCAAAGCGCGGGCTGCGTCCTATCTGGGTGCACGCCTTGTCGGTCGGCGAGGTGCTGTCGGCCGTGGGTCTGGTTGAGGCGCTGCGGCGAAAGTTTCCGAAACGGCCGCTGGTATTTTCCGTGTCCACGCAAACCGGTTTTCAAACCGCCTGCCGGCAAATCGCCGATTTTGCGGATATCATCACTTACTTTCCCTACGATCTGCCTCTCTCGGTGCGAAAGGCGGCACGAACCATAGACCCGGCGTTGGTGGTGCTGGTGGAAACGGATCTGTGGCCAAACTTTATCGGCGCCATGACCCGGCGCCGGGTGCCGGTGCTGCTGGTCAACGCCCGGCTTTCGGATGCCAGTTTTTCCGGCTACCGGCGCCTGCGCCGGATCGTGGGACCCATGTTGAGCTCACTTACCCGGATTTGTGCGCAAACCACTGCCGACGCCTGCCGATTTGCCCGCCTGGGGGTGGAATCCGGGCGGCTGCATGTGACCGGCAACCTCAAGTTTGACCACAGGCCGAACAAGCCTGGGAAAATGGAGTTTCACTGGCTGCCGGAGCCGCTTCGGGGTCAAACGGGAGGCAAGCTGTTGGTGGCCGGAAGCACTCATGAAGGGGAGGAAGCCCTGGTGATGGAGGCTTTTTCGGGGATCCGCCAGGCGGTTTCAACCGCTTTTCTCGTGATTGCGCCAAGAGATGTCGGCCGGGCGGCTTCCGTATGCAAACTGGCGGCATCCAAGGGCCTTTCCATGGTGGCGCTGGCCAATGCCGACCCGGCGCCGGCTCGCATCGACGGTGTGGTCGTGGATCGCCTGGGCCTGTTGGCGTCGCTTTACGCCCGGGCGGATGTCGCCTTTATCGGCGGAAGCTTGGTGGCCCAAGGCGGACACAATCCCCTGGAGCCGGCGGTGGTGTCCACGCCCATGCTCTTTGGGCCTCATATGACGGATTTTCGGGACATCGCCCAGCAGCTGCTGACTTCCGGGGCGGCCGTCGAGGTAGATGGGGCAAAGGCGCTGTGCCGGGAGGCGGTCTGGTTGATGAAAGACTCCGATCTGGCCAGGACCCGGGGAGAAAAGGCGCACCAGGTGGTTTCGGCCAACCGGGGAGCCGTGGACCGTTGCCTTAAGGTGATCCAGCGTTTTTTGGAACCCGATGACAGGGCCGGCCTGTGAACCTTGAACCCGAGATATCCGCAACCGGCAGCAAGCCCTTTGAGCAGCGCATCCGGCAGATCATCGCAGGCCTTAATGGCGGCAGCTATCCCGTGCTCAAAGGCCTCCTGGCGGCACTGGCGCCAGGCTACGGCGCGTTACTGCGTCTTCGTGCCTTTTCCTATCGGCTCGGGGTGTTTTCGTCCCGGCGGATCGGATGCCCGGTGATTTCCGTGGGAAACCTGACCGCCGGCGGGACGGGAAAGACCCCCATGACGATCTGGCTGGCCCGGCGCCTCAGGGATGCGGGGATTGTGGTGGCTGTTGTCAGCCGCGGCTACGGCGGAAGCGTCCAAAAGACAGGGGGCGTTGTCAGCGACGGGACCCGGGTTCGGCTGGGACCCGGGGCCGCCGGCGACGAGCCGTTCATGATGGCCTCGATGCTGCCCGGGGTTATCGTCATGGTGGGCCGAAACCGTTTCGAGTCAGGCCGGATCGCCGTGGACCGGTTTGGCGCCGAGGTTGTGATTCTGGACGACGGATTTCAGCACCTGTCGCTGCACCGGGATCTGGATCTGGTGCTCATGGATGCCAGGCGGCCGCTTGGAAACGGGCGCTTGCTACCCAGGGGGCCGCTGCGGGAAGGGCTCTGGGCGTTGCGCCGGGCTCATGCCATCGTATTTACCCGCTGTCCGGAAAAAGAGGCTGCAGAAACCTCCATGGTCACCCGGGCCGCCAGAGTACCGGTGTTCCACAGTTGGCATCGGATTCTCGTGCGCCAGACCATTGCGGCTAAAGGGCAGCCGTCCGGAAATTTTCAAGCGGAAACCGATTTGACCGGCTGCCGGGTGTTTGTCTTTAGCGGGCTTGCCGACAACGCCGATTTTCTCTCCCGGGTGGCCGGGCTGGGGGCCACGGTGGCAGGAGCGTTATCCTTTGCCGATCATCACCGATACACCAAAATTGAGGTGGATTCCGTTGCCGCGGCAGGAGAAAGCAGCGGGGCCA
>JBJKSK010000196.1:0-4209 GCA_046704125.1 Desulfobacterales bacterium
CCATATGGCAATGAGCAGATACATGGGAAACAGCGACACGTCATACCAGATGAAGATGAAAAACAGGTCCAGTCCCATAAACAGACCAAAGACGCCTAACACCAGCAGAAACACCAGGGCGAAAAACTCCTTGACCCGAAGCGTGAGCTCCCACATGGTCAGCACCGCCGTGAAAAAGACCACGCCGGTCAGCAGCAGCATCGGCAGACTGAAACCGTCCACACCGTTGAAATACTGGATGCCAAGCGACGGCACCCAGGAGATTTTTTCCACGAACTGGTAACCGCCCAGGTGCTTGTCGTAGGCCACAAAGAGATAGATCGAAATCAGCAGCGTCGCCCCGGAGCATACGGCGCTGACCCACTTGATCGCCTTTTCGTGGCGGCCCGGGATCAGCAAGATGGTCAAAAGCCCAGCCAGGCAGCATAGCAGGATCATGGAGAGCCATGGGAATCGGGCAAAGTGTAAGGTCATCGGAGTCCCTGTGTATCCATCAGAAAAAATAATAGAGAGCCAGCGCAAAGACCACGGCAAACATCACCGCCAGGCGCTGCTGGATCATGCTCAGGTGCAGCCCGGAGATCCACTGCCCGGCGGCCGCGGTTTCCCGGCTGAAGGTGTCGATGCCCGCATCGATGACCTTGCGGTCGTTTGCCGTGCATGAACCCGAGACGAATTTGTAGATCACCACATCCAGAAACCAGCGGTAGAAGTCATCGATATACCACCGCCGGGAAAACAGATCGTTTAGCGCTGCAATGCGCTCCACAAAGCCCACCTGCGAGGCGTTTTTCCGGCCAAACTCCACCCAGGAAAGCACCACGCCGGCTCCCGCCAGTCCCATGGCCGTCCAGGCCAGCCATGGATGGGATGTTTCGGGAAAGGCGGGGATCACGCCGGAGAGAAAGGATTCCAGCGGCAAGACGATAAAGCCGAACAAAGCCGTGATGGCCGCGAGAATCACCAGGGGCCAGGCCATAAAAGCATCCTCGGCGCCCGGTTTCGCGTGACCGGAATCCTCGATGGGGGCCTGATGTTCATCGGCCGGTGGTTCGGCTTTTGGAAACAGGATGACGAAAATCAGCCTGAAGGCGTAGTAGGCGGTCAAAAAAGCCCCTAGAAGCCCGGCGGCCAGCCACACGGGGTTTGCCTGCGCGGCCAAAACGCCCATGATCGCCTCTTTGCTGAAAAAACCGGAAAACGGCGGAAGGCCCGAAAGGGCGGCGGCCGCGTTGACCATGCCGAGCATGGGCACCTTGAGCCGCCGGCCGCCGGCGGCTCCGATGGCAAACATGTCGTTGGTCTCAAAATGGTGAATAAACACTCCGGAGCACAGAAACAGCAGGGCCTTGAACCCGGCGTGGGTGGTCAGGTGAAACATTCCGGCAAACCATCCCCCGGCGGCAAGGCCCATGATCATAAACCCCAGCTGGCTGATGGTGGAGTAGGCCCAGACCTGCTTGATGTCCCGGCTGACCATGGCCATCGTGGAGGACAGCAGCATGCTGATGGTGCCAATGGCCAGAAACACCGCCATGGCCGTGGGTGAGAGGCTGAAAAAGGGAAACAGCCGGGAAAACAGGTAGACACCCGCGGCCACCATGGTGGCCGAGTGCAGCAGCGCGCTGACCGGCGTGGGACCTTCCATGGCGTCGGGAAGCCAGGTCAGGAGGGGAAACTGGGCGCTTTTGCCCACGACCCCGCCAAAGATCAGCAGCGCCGACAAGGTGACAAGCCCCGGCGACATTTTTTGGGCCACCGCCGGGCCGTTGAGGTTTAAGATGTCGAGGTTGCCGACATGAATCAGCACCAGAAGCATGCCCAGCAAAAAGGCCACATCGCCTAACCGGGTCATGACAAAGGCCTTTTTCCCGGCATGGCTGGCGGAAAATTTTTCGAACCAGAACCCGATGAGCAGATAGGACGACAGGCCCACCAGCTCCCAGAAGATGTAGAGTTGAAGCAGGGTGGGCGATAGCGTCAGCGAGATCATGGCCCAGGCAAACAGCGACATGAAGCCGTAGTAGCGCGAAAATCCCGGGTCGCCGGCCATGTAGCCCAGCGAGTAGATCTGGACGCAGAAACTGATCACGGCCACGATGGCCAGCATCAGCAGGCTCACCGGGTCTAGCAGCACCCCGACGGTCACCGTAAAGTTCCCGGAGACCATCCACCGTGCCGCAAAGTGCTGCGGGGCGCTTTGGTGGCTGTTTACCGCCAGCAGCACGGCGGCGCAAATCAGGGCCACGGTCACCGCCGCGATGGACAATCCCGCCGAGAGCCGGGGCCGATGCCGGGTAAAGAGCATGATGGCGACAAATGCGGCAAGAGGAGAAAGGGCGGCAGCCGCTGCGGCGATCAGGCTGATATGGGTGATGGCGTTTATTGGCATCGTCACGGCCCTTCGTCGAGAAACAATGGGTTCACGGACCCGGTCTTGCGGTAGGCGCACACCACCAGGGCCAGGCCCACGGAGACCTCGGCGGCGGCCACGGCCATGACAAAGATCACCATGGCCTGACCGTCAAGCGTATGCCAGTGCAGACCCGCCCCCACGAAACCCACGGAGGCGGCGTTTAGCATGATTTCCAGGCCCAGCAGGATCATGATCAGGTTGCGGCGGGTGAGCACCGTGAACATTCCCATGAAAAAAAGGATCACCGAAAGCCCCAGGACGTGTTCATAGGAAATCATCATTTGTGACCTCCCGGTTGGTGCCTTCCGATGTGAAGGGCGCCGATTAGCACCACGAGCAGCAGCAGCGAGGCAATTTCGATGGTCAGGCCGTAGTGGGCAAACAGCGTGTACCCAAAAACCTCCGGAGGGGTTGTGGCCGGTGCCATCGGCTGGCGGCTTGCCGCCGCCTGGTGGAAAAGCAGCAGCAGTCCGGTGGCCGCATAGATGAGGCCGATGGCCATGGCCGGCCGCAACTGGGAAAATGGAAACAGCGGGTGCTCCGGGGTTTCGATCCGGATCATCATCACGATAAACAGAAAAAGAATCATGATGGCCCCGGCATAGACGATCACCTCCAGGGCGGCGATCATCGGTGCGCCCAGCAGGTAAAAGAGTATGGCGCAGCCAAAAAAGGAAAAGACCAGATAGATCACCGCATGGGCGGCGTTGCGCCGGGTGATGGCCAGCCCCGTGGAGACCACGATCACGGCCGCCAGAATGTAAAACAGAAAAGTGTTCATAGGTCGTTTTTTCCGCTCCGAGGAGGTTTCTCAGGGCAGGTTGCTGCGCACGTTGACCGGCTTGGCTTCATGGGCATGCTCGCCCTTGCCGCCCTTGCCGCTGATGACCCCGGCATGCTGATAAAAGTTGTAGTCGGGGTCCTTGCCGCCGTGGTCCACCAGCAGCTGGTTTTTTTCAAAAACCAGGTCCAGGGGATCGCGCTGGACGTTTTCAAAATCCGGGGTCAGCTGGATGGCCGATGTGGGGCAGGCCTCTTCGCACAGTCCGCAGTATATGCAGCGGCCGAAATTGATCCGAAACCAGGAAGCATAGCGCCTGCCGTCGGATCGCTGGGCGGATTGCATGGAGATGCAGCTTACCGGGCAGGCCGCCGAGCACAGATAGCAGGCCACGCAGCGCTCGTCTCCGTCCGGGTCCCGGGTGAGCACGATCCGGGCCCGGGAGCGGGGCGGCAGCGTGCGCTTTTTTTCCGGGTACTGTTCGGTGATCGGTTTCCGGAACAGGTGCCGAAAGGTGGTGGCAAAGCCCTCACCCAGGGCGGCGGCCGCATCGGCGACCGTCTGCCCCAAGTCGGCGCCTATCTGGATTTGAGCTTTTTCGTCGCTGTCTTTTCCCATCACGGCATCACTCCAATAGGCTCTTGCCTCGATTCTTTAAATCAGCATCACAAATCCGGTCAGCATAATGTTGATCAGCGCCGCCGGGACCAGCACCTTCCAGCCGATGGCCATGAGTTGATCGTAGCGAAGCCGGGGCAGGGTGCCCCGGATCCAGATCATCACCAGGGCGACGGCGATGATCTTGATCAGAAGCCAGACAAACCCGGGAAGCCAGGGGCCGTGCCACCCGCCGAGAAAAAAGATGGCCACCAAGGCGCCCAGGACCTGGATGTGCACATACTCGCCGATGAAAAACAGACCAAAGCGCATTCCGCTGTACTCGGTGTGAAACCCCGCACCCAGTTCATTTTCCGCCTCGGGCAGGTCAAAGGGGATGCGCTTGCTCTCGGGC
>JBJKSK010000197.1:0-9949 GCA_046704125.1 Desulfobacterales bacterium
GTGTTTTGATGTGCCTCGCGTCCGGCGGGGGTGATGGCTATCGCGGCAAAATCCGACGAAATGAGCCCGGCGGGCAGCGCGCCGCGGATCACCTCGCCCAGGGGATGATGATAGTAGTCGGCAATCCATCGGAAAAAAGGGATCATGGCCGCAGGAAACAGCGCCGCGTCGTCCAGGACGTCCAGAATCGGCTTGATGGTAATCCCGTCAACGGGTGGGGCCCCCGAGAGAACATACCCGGTGACCCGCCGGTGGCCGAACGGCACCAGGACCCGTTTGCCGGTTTCCACCATGGATGTGAGGGCTTCCGGAATCCGATACGTGAAGCTTCCGTTGACGGGAAGCGCCACGGCGACATCGATGAGTCGGGCAGGGGAAGTCATAGGATTCGCAATGTTTTTTGGTTGCAATCGCAAATAGAAGTGATAAGAAAAGACAGAAGTGATATCCTATTTGAAACAAGGAGGTCCCATGAAATTGAAAACCAAATGCGTTTCCCTGCTTTTATTCCTGGCCCTGGTTTTTTTGCCCTTGGCGCCGGCTTTAGCCCAAAACAGCGCTGCCCAGGCCGCCAACGCCTCCGGCGAGGAAATGATGGCGGATCTGGTTTTGATCAGACCCGCGGGCATCATATCTACGCTGGTGGGCTCTGGCCTGTTTATCGTGGCCTTGCCCTTTTCGGCCTTGGGGGGAAATGTCCGAGCCAGCTGGAATCACCTTGTGTCTGATCCCGCCCGGTTTACCTTCGAGCGCCCCCTGGGAGAATTTTGACTTTTTCCGACGCCTGTTCGCCATGCCGAATCCCTAAGCTTTTCTCTGGTTGATAGGGACGTAGTCGGTCAGGGGAGGCCCGGTGTAAATCTGGCGGGGCCGGCTGATACGCCAGCGGGGATCATCGAGGCTTTCCCGCCACTGGGCGATCCAGCCCGGCAGCCGCCCGATGGCAAACATCACGGTGAACATGTTGGTGGGAATGCCTATGGCCCGAAGCACGATGCCGCTGTAAAAGTCGATGTTGGGATACAGATTGTGCTCGATGAAGTATTCGTCTTGCAGCGCCAGGGCTTCCAGTTCCTGGGCCAGATCAAGCAGGGGGTCGCTGATTTTCATTTTATCGAGAACGGTCATGCAGGTTTTTTTCATGATCTTCGCCCTGGGGTCGAAGGTCTTGTACACCCGGTGACCAAAGCCCATGAGACGAAACGGATCGTTTTTGTCTTTGGCCCGTTGGATGAGTTGCCCGGCACTTATACCGTTTTCTTTCAGGGTCGTGAGCATTTCGATCACCGCCTGGTTGGCCCCCCCGTGAAGCGGGCCCCACAAGGCGGCGATTCCCGCCGAGATGGCCGCATAGAGGGTGACCCGGCCGCTTCCCACCATTCGGACCGCCGAGGTGGAGCAGTTTTGCTCATGGTCGGCATGAAGGATCCAGAATACGTTGAGGGCCTGGACCAGATCTTCGTCTATTTGATAGGGCCGCACCGGCGAATCAAACATCATGTTCAAGAAATTGGCGCAGTAGGATAGATCCGCTCTGGGATAAATCACCTTATGGCCCCGCGATATCTTGTAAGACATGGCCGCCATGGTGCGGACCTTGGACAGCAGGCGGGTTACGGTGATGTTGATTTCTTCCTCCAGGGTCTGCAGCTCAGGATAAAAGAAGCGAAGCGCGGTGACCATCGAAGATAAAATTCCCATCGGATGAGAGCCTCTGGGAAAATTCTGGAAGAACAATTGCAGGTCCTCATGGACTAGGGAAGCGTCGTTTAGCCGGACCGACATTCGGGTCAGCTGTTTTTGAGTGGGAAGCACGCCGTTGATCAGCAGGTAGACCGTTTCTCGAAAACTGGAGTGCTCGGCAAGCTGCTCTACGGGGATCCCCCGGTAGCGCAGGATACCTTTTTCTCCATCCATGAAGGTGATCGCACTTTGGCAGCTTCCGGTGTTGGCATAGCCGGGATCCAGGGTGATCAGCCCGGTGCGCTGTCGGAGTGCGGAGATATCAATGGCTTTTTCCCCTTCACTGCCCACAACGATGGGCAGATCATAAGCCTTGCCGTCGATAGTCAGTATGGCTTTGGACATCGTTTTTATCCTTTTTTCCTCATGGGTGACCGTTCAGGAAAAACTACAATACAAACTGTTTCAGGTCAATACCGGCATTTCCCGGTGCGGCGCCGGATGGCCCTCTGGATATCGTTTGCAGCCTCTCAAGCCCTGTGGTAAAACGTTTCAACAACACGAAGAGGACTCTGCGATGACGTTTAAAGAAAACCTGCTCAAAAAAATTCAGGTCGACACCCTGGCCAAAACGGTGATCGACTCGTGGAAGCCAGCCGAGAGCATCCAGCATATCGACAAGGAGGCCATGCGCCGATTGCTGGATCTGGCGGGGTATCACAGGCTCAAAGAAAGGGATCTTGAGCTTTACCTGCAGCCAACGCAATCCGGGTCCTCTACCATCGTGGTGCTCGACAACGAACTGGCCATATATCGCAGTACCGTGGCGGATGTGGCGCTTCGCAAAAGCCCCACCGTCAAGGAGATGCTGAGCATCCGCAATGCCATCAAGATCTTAAACGATGCCGATGTGGTGATCAGCAAGAAGCAAAAATCGGTTCAAACCATCCACAAGACGGCTGTCGACAGCCTGGATCTTTCCTTTACGGCCCCAGACATCGCACAGATGGCCTCAGACGGAAACGCGGCCTTCGAACGCGGCAGCGCCGAAGGCGTCCTGGAGGCACTGGCTCTTTTTGGCGAACTGCTGGGCTACGGACCGCCACCCAAGGCGCTGGCCATCGCCCACCAGACGGTGGTCGGCACCCGGGGGCGCAGCCCCGCTGGCGATTTGTGCTTTGGCCCCGCGGTGCTCTACGACCCGATGGATCATTTTCTGGCGCTCATCGATCGGCCGATAAATGTGAAAGACAAAGATCAGGTGGCGTGGGCGCGCCAGGTACTTCAACGAAAGTCCGCGGCCCCCATCGAGGGGCAAGCCGTCTTCGAGTTTCTCCATCGTATGGTCTTAAAAACTCATCCGCAGCCTTCCGGTTGAATGGGGCCCTTTATCCGGGAGAAAGCGCCAAATCAGCGGCTCAAGTTAAAGCCCTTGAACGGCGTGGCTTCCCACCGTCTGCTGCGCTTTTACCTTTCCAATTCCAACATCGCCGGAAGTCATATCGCCATCCATTTCTGAAGCGGTTGCCGAAAAGCAGGAGCCAGGGCTCTTGGCGTTTTTCTTTGACAGCTCAAAGAGGCTGGCTTAACTTTCAGGAATTGAAAATCGCTATTGAGGGTGCGGGAGGGGGTGTGGGGATGAGCGACGGGAATTGGGGGATTCAGGATCCCGAACCTGGAAGACACCAGTTGAAGTTCCGGGGCGACACCCTTACCGTAACCCTTACCTTGACCCGGCCCCGCAAGGGCCGCGCCTGGCTTCGAACCAATATCGGCAAGGCATCGGTGACCCGAAAGGAAATCATCGCCGCCGTGGACAGCCGCATCTCCCCTCTGGGAAAAGACTGGTTCGACATTCCCATGAAACCGATCGATTCCCTTCGGTTTCGTATCACCGTGGCACTTTGCGAGGTCGGTCATTTCGAGGCCAAGTGCCTGTTTGTCGAGGATGGCCGATTTCGGCCCCTATGGCCTTCCGGGGCAAACATGGTGATCAATGTCCTTTCCGCCGATTTTTGTTGCGCCAACACCCTTTACAACGCGTTTGTACGCCAATTCGGACCCGGCAAGAACGCCGATTCCAAGCCTGTCGCCGATCCGCAAGTGGTTGCCGCGCTGGATCGGGCCGGTTATGCGGTGATTCCCCCGTCCGGGACGTTCCGGGATCTGATCCGGGATCTGGATTTCATCACCGGAGAATTGGGCTGTCGATTTATCCAGCTGTTGCCCGTGCATCCCACCCCCACCACCTATGGTCGGATGGGCCGCTTCGGAAGCCCCTATGCGGCGTTGAGCTTTACCGCCGTGGATGCGGCCCTGGCCCAGTTTGACCCCAAGGCCACCCCCATGGAGCAGTTCATTGAACTGGTGGACGCGGTGCACCAGCGAAATGCATCCTTGCTGCTGGATATCGCCATCAACCATACCGGCTGGGCCGCCAGGCTCCACGATACGCATCCCGAGTGGCTGTTGAGGGACCCAGAGGGCAAAATCGCGGTTCCCGGCGCCTGGGGAGTCCGCTGGGAGGATCTGACCAGCCTTGATTACTCGCATAAAGAATTGTGGCAGCATATGGCCGAGGTCTTTCTCACCTGGTGTCATCGCGGGGTGGACGGTTTCCGCTGCGATGCCGGCTATATGATACCGGTGCCGGCCTGGCGTTTCATCGTGGCCCGGGTCCGGGAGCAGTACCCGGACACTCTTTTTTTGCTTGAGGGACTCGGCGGCCCCATGACCGTGACACGGCAGATTCTGGATACGGCCAATTTCGATTGGGCTTACTCGGAGCTGTTTCAAAACTACGACCGATCTCAGATCGAATCCTATCTGCCCCAGGCCTTTGCCATTTCCCGACAAGACGGCCTGCTGACCCATTTTGCCGAAACCCATGACAACCTCAGGCTGGCGGCCCGCTCCAGTACCTGGGCGCGGATGCGCACGGCGCTGTGTGCGATGTTTTCTTTCCATGGGGCATTCGGTTTTGCCAACGGGGTGGAGTGGCTTGCCAAGGAAAAAATCGATGTTCATAATGCCTCCTCGCTAAACTGGGGGGCCTCGGAAAACCAGGTGGCCCACATCCGCCAGCTCAACCGTCTGCTGGCCGAACATCCAGCCTTTCAAACCGAGGTCGATCTGCACTTGATCCAGCGGGGGTCGGGAAACCACCTGGTCCTGCTTCGCTGGCACCGGCCGACAGGGAAAAAGCTGCTGGTCGTGGCAAACCTCGACGACGGCAGCGACGCCACTGCCACTTGGGCACCCCATGCCCTGGGGAGCCCGGAGTCGGTGGTGGACCTGATCACCGGCAAAAAAGTCGGCATCCACCGTTACGGGGAAATGGACGGTTGCCGGCTCGGTCCCGGGGAAGTGCTTTGTCTCAGCGCCGAGAACAGCGATTTTCCCCTGGCGGCGGCCAAGCAGGGCACGTTGGCCGTTGTTCCGCCGCGGCTGGCACAGCAACGGCTTTTTGCCAAGGTTCAGGAGATCTGGTCCGCCACCGAAGGTACCTGCGATTTGAAAGAACTGGATCTGCAACAGGCTGCGGCGCGTTTGGCCGCCGATCCGATCGAGTTTTGCCGGCAGGCGAACCCCTCCGGCGATGCATCCCGGGTAATCTTCTGGCATTGGCCGCAAGCGTTGTCCCGGGAGGTGATGATGCCACCGGGGTTTTTTTTGCTGGTGAAATGCCCTGTGGGGTTTCGGGCCCAAATTGCCGACGGAAACCGAATTCTGGTGGCCGAAAAGAGTCTGGAAGCTTCTGATGGCAGCCATTTTGCCCTTTTTGCCCCACTTGCCGAACCCCCCGGGCTTCGTCGTTTGATGTTGAGGCTTTCCGTGTATACCCCCGGGCGCACCACCCATGCCCGGGGCCATTTGCTGCTGCTTCCCCGGGGGCAAAACGCCGGGGTGCGCCACGGCTTCCGGCGCTCCCAGCTTGTGGATAGTGATTTGGTATGGCTTGGCACCAACGGTTTGGGGGGCATGCTCAGGGTCCCGGTGCGCTGGGGCGAACTCAACAGCCGCTACGACGCGCTTCTGGCCGCCAATTTCGCCGATGTCCCGCAAGACCGCAGGATCCTGCTGACCCGGTGCCGGGCCTGGATGGTTTTTCAGGGTTTTTCCCAGGACGTGGATTTTAACTGTCTCGATACGTTTCGTTTCGATGATCACTCCCGGGGCCAGTGGATCTTTGACATTCCCACCGGGCAGGGGGATCACGTCCTGCTGGAACTGACCGCCGAGATGCTTTCGGGTGAAAATACCGTCAGGTTGACCTTTCACCGGCTGCCCAGTGAGGACACTGCTGCCAGGCTCTCGGATGATCAACCCGTGGAGCTGATCCTGCGGCCTGATATCGAGGATCGAAGTTTTCACGAGACGACCAAGGCCTACCTGGGCCCTGAACAGGCATGGCCCCGGGCGGTGACTTCGTTTCCGGACGGATTCATGTTTGCCCCGCATGCCGATCGCCGGTTGAAGATGACCATTTCTCCCGGCGTGTTCCGCGCGCAACCCGAATGGTACTATATGGTACATCGCCCCCTGGAGGCGGATCGGGGCCTGGATCCCGATTCGGACCTTTTCAGCCCCGGCTATTTTAGCGTGCGAATCCCAGGCGGGGCGTCGGTGACGCTTGTGGCCAGGGCGTTTGGTGGCCGGGACAACCCGCAAACCGTCGATGAGCTCACGGCCCCGGTCTCTTGGAACCACCTAAAACGCTGGCAGCCCTTGGCTCCAGCCATGGCCGGGGCGCTGAATCACTATGTGGTGCGGCGAAACGATTCCAGGACGGTGATTGCCGGGTATCCCTGGTTTCTGGATTGGGGAAGGGATTCACTCATCGTGGTGCGCGGCATGATCGCCGCCGGCCGTAGGCGGGACGCCGTCGACATTTTAAAGACCTTTGCCGCTTTCGAAGAAAACGGAACGTTGCCCAACATGATTCGGGGTGCTGATGCCACCGATCGGGACACCTCAGATGCGCCCCTATGGTTTTTCACCGCTTGCGCCGATCTGGTGGAAACCGACAAAACGGACGAATTTCTTGACGAAAAGGCGGGGAATCGGAGGATTCGTGAGGTCCTGGCCGCCATGGCGCGCGCGTATATCGAAGGCACGCCAAATGGCATCCGGATGGATCCCGACTCGTGTCTGGTATACAGTCCCAGCCATTTTACCTGGATGGACACCAACCATCCGCCGGGAAGCCCGCGACAGGGATATCCAGTGGAAATCCAGGCACTGTGGCACCGCGCGCTGCGGTTTTTGGCCGTTATCGATTCCACAACTCATGACTGGGCGCGGATGGCTGACCAGGTGACCCGATCCTTAAATGACCTGTTCTGGGATGCCAAGCTCGGGTATCTCTGTGACTGCCGCCATGGTCAAGCGGGTCAATCGGCCCGGGAGGCGGTTGCCGACGACGCGCTGCGGCCCAACCAACTGCTGGCCATTACCCTCGGGGCGCTTACCGATCCGGCTGTTTGCCGCTGTGTGCTCGATGCCTGCCAGCAGCTGTTGGTTCCCGGCGCCATCCGTTCGCTGGCCGACAAACCCGTGTCTTTTCCGCTGCCGGTGATCCGCCATGGAGCGCTGGTCAATGACCCGCGGCATCCGTACTGGGGGCGGTATGAAGGCGATGAGGATACCCGTCGAAAACCCGCGTATCACAATGGCACGGCTTGGACCTGGCCGTTTCCCGCTTTTTGCGAAGCCTGGGCCAAGGTGTACGGCACGTCGGGCAAAGATGGAGCCCTATCCTGGCTGGGCAGCAGCATGCGCCTGATCAACCGGGGGTGTGTCGGACAGATGCCGGAAATTATAGACGGGGATTTCCCCCACCGCCAGCGGGGCTGCGATGCCCAGGCCTGGGGGGTCAGCGAGTTGCTGCGGGTCTGGTTGAAACTCTCTGATTAGGCAAGCGGCCCGCTTTTGAACAACACCGGCGAGGTCATTGCATTTCACAAAGGCTTCCTCTATAAAAGGACTCATTGTTTAAGGGTCCAGGCGAAACGCCGTCGCTGGGGGGGTATCACGACTTCAAGAGGTCTTGCATTTCATGAATCACCTGCAAACATACCAGGTTTATCCGAATATTCCGAAATCGCTGGAATTTCTAGAGACTTTGTCCCGAAACCTGTGGTGGAGCTGGAGACACCAGGCCATGGACCTGTTCCGCCGGATTGACCCCGGGCTCTGGGAGGAATCCGGTCAAAATCCCATCGGGTTTCTATCCCGGATCCCCCAGGCGCGTCTGGAGGAACTGGCCCGCGACGACAGCTTTCTGGCTCATCAGCGCCGGGTCCGGGAGGAGTTCCAAAACAGGGTAATGGCTCCGGTGAACATGGCCGACTATGGCTTTGAGGACAAGGACACCATTGCTTATTTTTCCATGGAATTCGGCATCCATGAAAGCCTTCCGATGTTTGCCGGAGGCCTCGGGATTCTGGCCGGTGATCATCTCAAGGCGGCTTCCAACATGGGTCTTCCGCTCACCGGTGTGGGGCTGCTTTACCGGCAGGGCTATTTTCGTCAGTTTCTGGATCAGGATGGCTGGCAGCAGGAGGAATATCCGGAAAACGACTTGTACTACTGGCCGTTGGAGCACGCCAGGGGTACGGATGGAAACGAGGTGAAAATTTCCGTGACCGGCCCGGACGGCATCATCCATGCCATTGTATGGAAACTGTCGGTCGGGCGTATTCCGCTGTATCTGCTCGATGCCAATGTGCCGGAAAATTCTCCCGAGGACAGGGATGTCACGGCTCGGCTTTATGTGGGGGACGGTCGGACGCGCCTGGCCCAGGAGGTCTTGCTGGGTATCGGTGGGATGCGGGCCTTGGCGGCCATGGGAATTCATCCCAAAGTTTGCCACATGAACGAAGGCCATTCGGCCTTTTCCAGTCTCGAACGTTTGGCACAGCTCATTGAAGCCCATCATATCAATCTCAAAACGGCGCTGGAAATCATTCCCAGAACCACCGTTTTTACCACTCACACGCCCGTGGCCGCCGGCCACGATGAGTTTCCCGCTCAACAGGTCAGCCCCATCCTGCTGCCCTTCCAGGATCGCTTGGGGACGACTGCCGCCGAGATCCTTTCCTGGGGCCAGCCGTCGGGCTCCGGCCCGGACAGTCCTTTGTCCATGTTTATTCTGGGTCTGCACATGGCCCAGCACTGCAATGGCGTGAGTCGGTTGCACGGAAACGTGGCCCGGAAGATGTGGGCTCATGTCTGGCCGGATCGACCCGTGGACGAGGTTCCCATTTCTCATATCACCAATGGGGTGCACATCCCCACCTGGGTTTCTTCGGAGATCGCCCTGTTGTTTGAACGCTATCTGGGCCCTGAGTGGTATATGGGTTCCCGGGACCCTAAAAACATTCAGCGCATCGGTGAGATTTACGAAGAGGAACTGTGGCGCGCCCACGAGATGAGCCGGTCCAGGCTGATCCGCTCCTGCCGCGAGATGATGCTGCGCCAATGCGGGAGACGAAACGCCCCCAAGGCTGTCATGGAAGATGCGGAATCGGTGCTGGATCAGGATGTGCTAACGATCGGTTTTGCCCGCCGGTTTGCCGCGTACAAGCGGGCCACCTTGCTGCTGCAGGATCCCGACCGGCTGGAAGCGATCCTGACTTCAAAAAAACACCCGGTGCAGATTATTTTTGCCGGCAAGGCGCATCCCAAGGACAACGAAGGCAAGGAGCTGATTCGCCGCGTGGTCCAGTTCTCCAAGCGGCCCGGTATGCGCCAGAAGGTACTGTTTCTCGAAGATTACGACATGCTTTTGGCCAGGCTCATGCTGCAAGGTGTCGATGTCTGGCTAAACACCCCGAGACGCCCCTTTGAGGCCTGCGGCACCTCGGGGATGAAAGCGGCCATCAACGGGGTGCTCAATGTCAGCATCCTCGACGGCTGGTGGGCCGAGGGTTACGCAGAAGCCACCGGATGGCGTATCGGCAACGGAGAAGAACATGGAGACCCGGCTTACCGGGATGCCGTGGAAAGCCAGGCGTTGTACAATGTGCTGGAAAACGACGTGATCCCCTCCTTTTATGAACGCAGAAACGGAGATGCGCCGGGCCGATGGATCCAGATGATGAAATCCGCCATGAAAATGGCCTTGCGGGATTTTTGCAGCATGCGGATGATAAGCCAATACGAAAAGAACTATTACCGGAAAGCCGCCCATCGCTACCGAGCCCTGATCGCCGGCGACGCCCGGGAGGGCCACAGCCTCTCTGCCCAGCCCGCGCGGCTCCGG
>JBJKSK010000198.1:0-3725 GCA_046704125.1 Desulfobacterales bacterium
GGACCATGCCTGCCAACCCGACGCCCAACAGCGCCAAAGCCATTTTCACTAGTTTGCCCATTGCTCGATCACCGGCTTCATTTGCCGCTCTCGGAAATAATTTGATTCGCGGTTTGGCTAAGGTCCCTGGTGACGTGGGTCCACACCATTTGGGAGGCGGTCAAAAAGAGCAGCGCCACGATTCCAATGGCCCAGATCCAGCGCCGGATAGGGGGGAGTTTTTTCCCGCTTTCCTGGCTCAGGGTGTAGGCGTAGGGTTCCGAAAAAAGCTGCCGCTGCTCGCTTAGCCAGCCCGGAGAACGGTTGAAGATCAACAGGTAGAGCTGTTTCCGGTAATGATCCAACTGGCTGCGGCCTTCTTTCTGGTCCCGGAATTTCCCGAGGAATCCCAGGGAAAGCGCCATGAAATAAACGGCTGCCAATTCGGTGCGGCCCGAATCGTTTTCAGTGAGGAAAACATCAAGCCGGTCAAAGAAAATTTCACCGGAGGACTGGGTTCCGAAAAACGCGGCTTCCAGCAGATGTTTTTCCCAGGAAGTTTTCCCGGGCCAGTCCAGGTTGAGAAATACCTCGTCGGCCAGGGCGGCCATGACAAACTGGGCGTCGTGAAAAATGCCGGCGCCATATTCACCGCCCCGTTGTCGGGATTCGACGGCCTGTTGCTCGAGAAGTTGGCTTAGCCGGATAAAGATAGGGTGCTTTCCCGATTCTGGGGAATCCTCCCGGGGTTGCGGCGAGGCAGCGCCGCGGGCCTGCTTGCGGGCGATCTCCTTTTGCCGGATGACCTCGCTGTAAAAGCCGTGAAACTGTTCCAGGAGAAACGAATTTTCCAGTTCTGAAGGTTGCCTCATGCCGCCTCTTTTGTCGGCCCAAAGCCCGCCGAGGACTTCAGGGGTGATTTCTCACATACAGCAAAATTTCCGTTGGCTGGCCTTTGTTGTCGGCTGCTACCGGATTTACGATTTCCAGCACTTCGCCGGGACGGATGAATTTCGGGTCCGGGGACACGGAAAAAAGGACGACTCCCCGGGAAGGAACCAGGGGCGCTGGCCCCTCGAGTTTTTGCCGGGCCGGTCCAAGGATCCGCTTTTTTTTCATGGCTTCGATAAAAGACGCCGATCCGATGACGCTTTCTTTGAACCAGTGGACGGTGTTTTTTTCCGTCATACCGGCTGCACTGCGGGCGCCGATGAGCAGGGGGTCCCGGGTCCAGTCGGCTTCGATTTCCAGACGGAATACGCCTTGCTCCAGGGCAAAGGGTACCGCTTTATGGGATTCGACAATGCCCTGGTCCATCACTTGAAAAATAAAGGATTGCGCCTGCGCGAAACCGGCGGCCATATTGTTGTGGTCATAGCCGTCCATCACCGGGGGCACCAGCCCGAATCCGACAGCGGCCACATGCCCCGCCAGGGAGCACAGGGCCAGGTAAAGCGGGTAGGGGTGGCTGACGCCGCTGTTGAGCATGGCTTCGAAATGAGGCAGTTCGGCCACCAGGCTCTGGATGAGCAGTTTGGTTTCCAGGATCAGGGGCCCTTGGGTGGCCGGGTCGGCCGTGTTGACTTTTTCGGAGAGAAAAACCGCTTTTTCCCTGAGTCGCTGGGCAATGGCGCTGCAGCGCTTTCCGATGGCCGAAAGGCGCTGGACCTTGAGCATCGGCGGGACAAAGTCGGTTAACCCGAAGGTCTCATTGCGGTAGGCGATTTGAACCAGGGGAAAGCCGGTAAATTTGCCGGGGAGTTTGTCGGTGACTTCCAGACTGATCCGGGGTACCAGGCGGGGAATGGTCATTTCCGCTTCACCGGTATTTTCATCGACTACCGCGGCGCCTTCGATGGAATCAAAACGGGCCAGCGCTCCCCTCACCGGGGCCGCTCCCTGGCGCGCGGCAGGCACTGCCAGGTAGATGGTCAGGGGGCTGTGTTTCATGGCTTCTTTGTGGGCGGTGAGGTTGACTTCAACATCCTGTGCGTTTTCCGCCGGGTGATAAATCACCAGACCGTCGGGCATAACGGCTTCTAAATCCAGGATCCGGAAGATTCCTTCAACCAGCAGGGACCGATCGAATTCGAAGCGTTGAATACCCCACTGAAACGGCGATGCTGCGCCGATGTGGTAGCTCAGGAGGGCTTCCGTGCGTGCGGTGAGTTGCTGAAAATGCTGGGGGGCCAGCAGCATGCCTTCATGCCACTGAATGGCATGAGGGAGGCGTCGAGTTTCGGTCATGATAGGCTCCATGCGGCGCAGGGGCATCAGGCCATTTCGGCCGTTTACGGATCAACCGGGGGGATTTCCAAATCCCATCCCGCCATGTGTCTGCAAGCGGTCATGATACCTCGATCACTTCATCTGGCCTCGGTGACCCGGGCGTCGTTTTGTCGTAAATCAACGGTGACGTTTTTGAAAGGGTCTATCCGAAACCGGTGAACTCCCGGTGTGGAGTAATTGATAAATAGGAAAGCGGCCTTGGCACGGGCTTTGAGGGGAAGCTTTTGGACGGGAACTTCCTGGCCGGGAACCCACTCCCATTCCCAGTCATCGAAACTTTCTCCCCTCAAATAATCCCGGTAGATCTGCTCGCGCTGGTCAAACCATTGACGGGCGGACATGCCAAGGAGGCGGCCGGCGAGCCGGTTGTCGTAAACGAGCACTAGATCCATGGCTACGGGGCTGTTGCGATTGGCATTTTCAGCCACGAGGATCCGAACATTCAGAGTACCCCCGAGCAACGCCCGGGTTCTTACTCCAATACCGCAGGAGGTGGTGAACATCAGCAGCATCCCGGCCGCAAAGCACAAGGAGCCGGCGCTGAAGAGTGGAATTCGTCTTCCGGGACTGGAAACTCCCTGTATCATTTTCTTGCCTATGGGCTCGATTCGGGGTGGCGCCCACCGAGTGCTTCCGGGGTTTTGGGGGAACATGGTGAAACCCCGGAAGGGTTTCAATTCACAGTGAAACGCTATCCGCTTAATTAGTGGTAACTGATGCTGCTGTCAAGTAATTTAACTCTTCAGTATTATTTTAGGGATGAAAAAAACAGCGTGTTGGCAAAATCACCGGCAGATTCTCATCGTTGATCTATCGGGCAAAAATGGCCGCCAAGCCTTAAGTGGCGCTCTTTTTCAGGTGCATCGGATAGAATATGAATACTGCTGGCAATAGCCGGGAGGGAATGGTTTGATGGCCCCTGCGAAGCGGATCTGCAGGACGCATTCATGCGTCGCGAAATTGACCCGGGCAAGCATGGCCGGTCCCGTTTCCAATCTTTCTCATAGCGTTGGAAATAATACGTATTTCTCCTGTTGGAGCCAACCCTTCTGCGGTCCGGTCAAGTCACCCCACGAGTCGTAACGGTGGGGATTACCTATCAGGTTTAAACCGTTTACAAGATACGGTTGTCTATCCCTCCAGACCAGCACTCGCAGTCCGGTCATGTCTACCTGCCTGGCCTGAAGGATTCTCACGGCAGTCACGAGGTTATCCATTGGCGGCTGGTAGTGCCCACTCTTGCCGGAGATGAATACGATACGGCCGTCGTTTGCCCTTATTTCTCCACCCGCCTTGATATCGCCTCCGGCGAAGAAGCTGGAATGGTGGAACTGGCCGAAAATGTGGCTGCCTGCGTACATCTCACCGGCTCGATCCATTACCCAAATTCCGAAACCAGGGCCGGAAAATACCGTCTTCATGGTCCTGGTATCGAAAGGCTTTTCTCTGTACATTCC
>JBJKSK010000199.1:0-5564 GCA_046704125.1 Desulfobacterales bacterium
ACTTTACTCGCCCCTGCAAGCAGAGGCTTTCTCGTGCGACTTGCATGTGTTAAGCACGCCGCCAGCGTTCATTCTGAGCCAGGATCAAACTCTCCAATTAAACTCCAAATCCCTCTGGGCTAAACCAGGCCAAAAAACCCGGCTCAGCCCTTAAAAGACCCGACTCGTCACTATTTAGTTTTCAAAGATCAAAGAACTGATTCACCACTTTTCAACGCTCGAAGCCCCCCGCTTTTGCCCATGACGGCCTCAAGCAAACCCAGCCAAAATATCTAAACCATATCCTGTTGTCAATATCTTTTTTCGCGCCCACCAAACTTTTGCAGGGCGCTTGAAGAAACGGAAGCTAAATCCGAGTCTTCGTTTTACCACCCTGAGGGAAACGACTCGGGCCTTTTACCGGGTCACAGAGATGATGTCAACTCATTTTTTCGGATATTTCCACTGGCCCCCCAAACCGTTTTTTCTACGCTGGGCCGCGGCTGCCAACGCCCTAATCTTTGCAATCGGACCGAAACTGAACTATAGACTGGGTAACCGATGCACGCCTTTTGGCGTCCGCGCCGATGCATTCGAACGAAAGTGACTCGCAAGGCCATGGAAAAAACGAGATTCTGGGTCGATGCCTATGTTGAAAAGCGACACTGCGCAGCCATTGCCATCGGGCGGATTTGCAGCGGCCAGAGGGTCTTTGTGGCATCGGCATGCGGAATCCCCGGGCATCTGGTCCGGGAGTTGGTACAGGCCGCCCCGCGACTCCATGGGCTTGAAATCCTGCGCCTCGAGACCGCAGCAGACGACCTCCTGTCTTCCGTGACCCGCGACCCCCGCCATGTCAACCGGATCGTCTGCCTGGGATCATCTATCGGCACCCGTCCCGACTCGCGATTCCTCACGCCGATAAATCTGTCGGCGCTTCCCCGACTGCTGAAACAAAGAAACCTGCCCATTCATGTCGCCCTGGTCCAGGCCTGTCCGCCGGACGATTTTGGCTGGATGAGTCTGGGGGTATCCGTCGATGTCGTCCTGGCCGCCTGCCAGGCCGCCGAACGGGTCATCGTGCAGGTGAACCCCCGGATGCCCCGGACGCTGGGCCGCGGATTTATCCACGTCAACGACGTGGATGATATCGTCGAATACGAGGAAGACGTTGCCACCGTTTCCTGGCCGTCTTCTTCGGCATCGGAGACCGCCATTGCCCGGCATGTCCAGCGGCTCGTCGATGATGAATCCACCTTACAGCTTTCACCCGGGCCTCTATCTGAGGCCATTTTGAGAAAACTATCGGGGAAACGTCACCTGGGCATCCACACCGGGTATCTCACCGACGCCATGATGCACCTGTTTTCCGTCGGGGCGGTCACCAACCGGAAAAAAGGCCTGAACGAAGGCAAACTAACCGCCTGCGGAGCCTTGGGCAGCCGCCGCCTCTACGAGTTTCTGGATAACAACCCGGCCGTGGAATTTCACCCGGCGGACTACATCCACCATCCCGGTATCATTTCCAGCCACCACCGGATGGTGGCCATCAATGAGGCCGTGGTCATGGATCTCACCGGTCAGGTGGCGGCTATAGCCCCTGCGGGAGACCGATTTGGCGGCATCACCGCCATGGCCGATTTTATCCGCGGAGCCGCCCAGGCCCGCCATGGCAAGCCCATTATCGTGCTTCAGGCCACCGACGAAACGGGAAAGAGCCGCATCATTGCGCAACTGGCCGACATCCCGGTGGCGCTTCAACGTGGCGATGTACACGATGTGGTCACCGAATTCGGAGCGGTGAATCTGTTTGGGAAAAGCCTTCAGGAAAGAGCGCTGGCCATGATCAGCATCGCCCACCCGGACGTTCGGGAATCTCTTTTTGAGGAGGCCCAAACGCTAGGGCTGCTGGGTTCTGAACGCGCTCTGAAAGCCTCGATCCGTGGGGTGTATCCCCTGGAGTTGGAGGAAACCGTGGTCATCGACGCAAAGACGGTCACGATTCGGCCGGCCAAACCGGTGGACGAACGCCGAATCCAGGAGCATTTCTACAATCTTCCCGTCGACGACGTCATCTCCCGTTTTTTCCAAAAACGAACCCGGTTTCATCGTGAGGAACTGGAGCCGTTTTCTCAAATTGACTACATCAAAGGCCTGACCCTGGTCGCGGTGGTGGGGGAATTCGGCTTCGAAAAGGTGGTGGCCATGGGAGGCTATCTGCTGGAAGTCGGGGACAACATGGCCGAAGTGGCCTTTTCCGTCGACCGCAACTGGCAGGGCAAGGGACTGGGCAAGCGCCTCGGGGCCAAACTGGCCGCCGCGGCCAGGGAAAACGGCATCGCCGGGCTGACCGCCTACACCTTGTCACACAACCGATCCATGGTCAGACTGTTTAACAGCCTGCCCTTCAAGGTCAAGACCCGCTTTGAATACGACACCCTGCTGCTGAGCTGTCGATTCGACGAAATTCGCGCCCCGGACTGAAATCAAAAGACAACTACCAGCCAGCGGGCCTCAAGATTATCGCCGTGCCCATTTGCTTGCGGCTGCAAATATTTTGATTTCCAGGGTCGATTGCAGTAAATTTATGGACAGATCATAAAAGGAGCCGTCATGCCGGTGATTGTCAACACCATCACGAAACGCCATCAGGGACGGGTGGTAAAACTCTTTACGGAAAACGTCACCCTGGAAAACGGGGTGACCATCAATGTGGACGTGATCCGCCACCCCGGAGCCGCCGCGATCGTGCCGTTGACCAAAGCCGGTCAGGTCATCCTCATCTGGCAGTACCGTCACGCGGTGGGCGGATACCTGTGGGAAATACCAGCCGGAACTCTGGATCCCGGCGAAACCGCCGAAACCTGCGCCAAACGCGAGCTAGTCGAAGAAACCGGCTATAGCGCCGATACCTGGCACCGACTCGGTGAAATCGTACCCGTACCCGGCTATGCCGACGAACGGATCCATCTCTTTCTGGCCACGGGTCTGGCCTGCGCCACACAGCATCTGGATGCCGACGAAATCCTACACGCTCATCAAGTGGCCTTAACCGATGCGATGTCGATGATTGCCAACGGGGAAATCATCGACAGCAAGACCATCAACGGCCTGTTCCTCGCGCATCAATGGCTGAGCCGCACAACCGATTCTCAGGAGGTTTTTCCATGACCCAACCTCGCATCGGCCTGGCGCTGGGCAGCGGATCTGCCCGCGGATGGGCGCATATCGGCGTGATTCAAGCCCTCAAAGAACAGGGGATTCATCCCCAGGTGATTGCCGGCTGTTCCATCGGGGCGCTGGTCGGAGGAGCCTTTGCCTCAGGATATCTGGATGAGCTGGAAGCCTGGATTCGGACCCTGGACCGAAAGGGAATGCTGCGCTTTTTCGATCTGAGTTTCACCAAGGGCGGGGTGATCATCGGCGACCGGCTGATTAATTTCTTTCGAACCCGTTTCGGGGATATGGACATCGAAGCCCTTTCCATCCCCTTTTGCGCCATCGCCACCCATCTCAACAGCGGCCGGGAAGTCTGGTTTCATACCGGACCCCTGCTAGAGGCGGTGCATGCCTCGTTTTCGGTACCCGGATTGTTTGCGCCGGTTTGCATTAACGACCGGTGGTACGTGGACGGTGGCATGGTCAATCCGGTCCCGGTTTCAACCTGCCGGGCCATGGACGCCGAAATCGTCATCGCCGTCAAACTCGGCGAAGACACGATTCGAAAGCCATCTCCGGAAAAAACCGAAACCCCGCCGGAACCCCAGGCCCCCTCGGACGAATCCCTGCCTTGGCTCAACCACCGATTTCGAAAAGGGCTAAAGGAAGGCTTCGAATCCGTGCTTTCCAAGATCTGGCATCCCAATGACGCCCCGGGTATGTTCGAGGTGATGGCCACTTCCATCCTGATCATGCAGGAGCGCATTACCCGCAGCCGAATGGCCGGCGACCCGCCGGATATGACACTCGCCCCGCGGGTGGGACACCTGGGGCCGCTGGAATTTTACCGGGCCGAAGAAGCCATCGAGGCCGGTCGAGCCAGCGTTCAGGAAGCCCAGGAGCAGCTGGCGCAACTGCTGGAAACCTGGAATTTGTAGGCGGTCAGACTTCAAAAAAACTGAACCCCATATGGCGGATGCCATAATTTTTCCGCCTTTACGATTTGGCGCTAAAAGGCGGGGATATCATCACCGACGGGCCAGGGCCCGGCAACGCAGCTGGTGCAGAAAAAGGCCTGAACGACGGCCCTTTCCACGGTTTTCGGCCGGCAGTGAAACATCCAGAATCCGTCGGAGATCTTCGGCGGCGCCACAGCGGAAGTCCAGCGCCCTGTCGGCAAACACCAGCTCAAAAAGCGGGCCCACCAACCCCTGCCGGTGCAGCAGCGTCAACAGGCAGACCCGGGTGCCGGGACGCAGCCGATGGTAATCACCGGCCACCATATGATACCGGGCCGCTGCCCGCCCGGCCCGGATAAAGCGGTTGGAAAGCTTCAACCGCCGGCCAAGCGCCTCGGCCACCGTCTCCCCGATGCGGTCATGGCGGTGGTGGCTGGGCCATTGCCACCGGTCGGTGGCGGTCTTTCCCAGGTCGTGGCACAGCCCCATCCAGACGTTCAGGGGGTCACCGGTCAACCGGTCCATGACCGCCGCCAAATGACTCAGCAGTGATTCGTCGTGATAGGGCGCTGGTCCTGCCGGCACGGTATCAGCCGACGCCAGTTCGGCCAGCCATGGGGACAGGGCGCCGGTTTCGGCCAGAACAGCCAGAAAACGGCCCGGCTGAGCCGCGGCACAGGCCCGGATCACCTCCTGGCCCACCCGCTCGGCGGCAACAGCCGATAGCGCCCCGCTGTCAGCCACCTTTCGCATCAGCTCGCTCAATGCCGCCGTGACCTTAAAATCGGGAAACATCGCGGCAAACCGGGCCGCGCGATAGACTCGGAGCGGATCGTCGAAAAAATTTTTTTCCGCCACCGGACGCAGCACCCTCGCCTGCAGATCCGCCAGCGCCCCCGGATGCTGGTAAACAACGCCGGATTCGTCTCTGGCCAAAGCGTTGATGGTCAGATCCCGACGGGACAGATCGGTTTGCAGATCGGTGGTTTCGGCGAGGCTGTACTCCTCGCCGTGGAAAATGTAGACAAAGCGCGGGCGTCCCACCCGTTTGGCCCCTGGAAAACGGTCCTGAAAATCGGCCTCCGACGCACCGAAGACCACATAGTCCCGGTCACGCACCGGCTGGCCCATCAGCGCGTCGCGAACCGCTCCGCCTACCAGGTAGATCTTCACCAAAACTCCTTTGATGTTATTTTTCCCGCGGTTAAACGCCGGGCCTGCTGATCATCCCTGCGCCGATCCCCGCCCGGAAACATTTTCATCCATGCCCAGGTACCGCTTCAGAAACCTCCCGGTATGGGACCGATTACAGGCGGCTATTTCCCCGGGAGCACCGGCGGCCACCACGCGTCCGCCGCCGCTTCCGCCTTCGGGGCCCAGATCGATGACGTGATCGGCCGCGGCGATGACTTCCAGGTTGTGCTCGATGACAGCCACCGTGTTTCCCTGATTCACAAGGGCCTGGAG
>JBJKSK010000200.1:0-4502 GCA_046704125.1 Desulfobacterales bacterium
TCAGGGATTTTGTGCTTGTCGGCATGCCCGATGACGTCGGTTACCCCCGAAATGGCCCGGAGCTGCTCGGCATGGGTCTGGGCGTGGCAGCCTGTGACGACGATGCGCGCTCCGGGATGGCTCCGGATCAGCTGGCGGACGGCCTGACGGGACTGCATGCCCGCTTTCCCGGTGACGCTGCAGGTGTTGATGATACACGCGTCGGCCGGGTGCCCGACAGCATTTTCCCAGCCGCCGTCTTTGAGTCCCTGGGCGATGGATTCCGACTCGCACTGGTTGACTTTGCAGCCCAGCGTGGTGATGGTAAATGTCGGCATGCGTTTCAATGACCCTCTATCCAGGCGCCGCCCAGCACCTCGTCATCCCGGTAAAATACGGCACCCTGGCCCGGGGTGAGGGCCGCCTGAGGCGTTTCAAACCGGATCCGGGCCGTGCGGCCGGGGCCGGGGATCACCGTGGCGGAAACGGCCTGATGCCGGTAGCGCACGCGGACATCGACCGCAAGCGGCGCTTCGGGTGCACGGGCCATCCAGTGAAGACCCGACACTTTACATTCGCTTTGGTACAACTCTTCTTTGAATCCGACCACCAGGCGGTTTTTCTCGGCGTCAAGCCGCAGGACGTAGTAGGGGCGGCTGGCCGGGCAGTTGATTCCCCGGCGCTGGCCAACGGTAAACAGGTGAAGCCCCGGGTGGACGCCGATGGTTTTTCCGTCTCTGTCCACGATGGCGCCCGGACGGGGACGGAAACCTTCGCGGCGGGTCAGAAACTCCCCGTAGGAACCATTTTTGATAAAACACACATCCTGGCTTTCCTGGGAGGTCACCGGCGATAGCCCTTTTTTTTCGGCCAGAGCCACAATCTTTATCTTGCGGTGTTCGCCTAAGGGAAAGCAGGCGCAAGCCAGTTGATCCTGGGTCAGAAAGGCCAGAAAATACGATTGATCCTTGGCGGGATCCAGGCCTTTGCGCAGCCGGTAAGGACGCGATACGCCTCCATCGACTCTGGCGTAGTGGCCGGTTGCCAGCACTTGGGCACCCATGGATTTTGCCGCCTCCAAAACCGTTTTGAATTTGATGCCCGGGTTGCAGACCAGGCACGGATTGGGGGTGCGGCCGGCAAGATAGGTTCGGGTAAAATAGTCCACGACTGTTTTCTTAAAATCGTTGCGGATGTCGATGACTTGAATCGGGATGTCCAATTGCTGCGAGAGCCGGCCCATGGCCGAAACGGCCGCAGCCAGGCAATCGTTGAAGTCTTGGCCTGTGCAAGCGGCTTCGAATCCGGTGACAAAATGGATGCCGATGACCTGCTGCCCTGCTTTCTTGAGCAGATAAGCCGCCATAAGCGAGTCGACCCCGCCGCTGAGGGCCGCGGCAATCATCGGTTTCACTCGGAAAAGCTGTTTTTCATGGGCCGCACTTCCATGGCCCGGGTCGGGCAGGCCGGTACGCAAAGTTCGCAGACGCTGCACCGTTTTTGTTCAAAGCCCACGCTCATTTCCGGGCGCACGACATGCAGCGCGCCTGTCGGGCATACCGCCGTGCACGCGCCACAGTGGGTGCATTTCCGGGTGTCGCGCTTGACCTCCTGGGCGGCGTTTTGCACCTGAACGCCCTGGCTCTGAAGATACTTGACGCCTTCTTTGAAGTTTTTCTTTGTTCCCGAAAGATCCAGCACCATGATCCCCTCGCGCCGGGGCAGGATCGTGGCGTTTAAGATGTTAAAGGTTAGGTCAAAATTCCTGGCCAGGTTGCATACCAGCGGCTTGTGCGCCTCGGTTTGCGGAAAACGCAGGATCAATATTCGGGAATACACGGTATGGCTCCTTCTCGCAGGTGTATCCAATGGACTGCTGTCAGCGGCGAGGTTTCAAGGCCGCTCGATTGAAATTTCAGCGCCGCCTGCCCCCGATGATCGTCTGGGGAAAGGCGACCAGGTCCACTTCAAAAATCAGGTTCTGACCGGCAAAGGGATGGTTGGCGTCGATGGTGGCCGTCTTTTCCCCCAGACGGGACACGATAAAGTTGACCATGCTTCCCGGCGCGCTCATGTACTGAAAAGTTTTTCCCACGGCGAGATTTCCCGGCAGTTCGCTTTTGTCGATGGTGATCATCAGGGATTCATCCCGCGGGCCGTAGCCGTCTTCGGGGCTGATTTCAATGGTGCGCGACTCGCCGATTTGCATGCCGATGACACCCTGATCCAGTCCCTTGAGAACCTGGCCTTTGCCGACGGTAAACACCAGTGGTTTTCCGGTCCTGGAGGTCGCCACGACTTGCCCGTCGGCCAGTTTGATCGTGTAATGGACCGCTGCCGTGGTGCCGGGTTGTGCTGTTTTCATAGATAACCTCGTTGTTTTTGGTGCTCGTCTGACCACCGGCCGGACGGTTTTTAGGCCGTTTCCTTTACAAGTCATTCTATCTAAAGGAAACCCGCGCGGGATTCAAGCGATAATTCCAACCGGCGCCGTGTTCGATGGCTCCCTGGAGCCGATCCGCAGAACCTGCCGTCTGGCTGCAAGGATCCGCTCATGGGCTTGGCTTTTGCTTTCATTTCGTGTATTTTTGCGGAAAAACAGACGAGCCCGGAAAAGTGGCTGTGAGTCTGAAAAATGAAGAAGATAGGCTGTTAGGCGCCTGCAAGGAAAGCAAAATGCGTGGTCATAGCGGATAGAGCCTGACCTGTTTCCTGCCGGCAAGATTCTTAAGGAGCATCATGGCGCTAAAGAAATCCCCTTTTTCCGGCATATCCGTGCACGATCTGACCGGGCCGCAGGCGCAGGCCGAGCTGGCGGCTGTCTCCGAGCTGATCAACTATCATGACCGGCTTTATTACCAGCATGACCAGCCCGAGATCAGCGATGCCGATTACGATGCGCTGCGGCATCGCCTTGAGGCCATCGAGGCTCGTTTCCCGGAATGGGTCGGGCCTGACAGCCCATCGCAAAAAGTCGGTGCGGCTCCGGCGACCGGGTTTGTGAAGGTGCGCCATGCGCTTCCGATGCTGTCTTTGGCAAACGCCTTTTCCCGCGAGGATGTTTCTGACTGGATCGATGGTGTCCGAAACTTTTTGCAGCAGCCCGACCAAGGTATTATCGATGTGGTCTGCGAACCCAAAATCGACGGGGTTTCCTGCTCCCTGCGTTACGAGTCCGGGCATCTGGCCTCTGCGGCCACCCGGGGAAACGGGGAGGTCGGCGAGAACGTGACGGCCAATATAAAGACGGTTTCCGATATTCCCCGACAGCTTGCGGGAACCGACTGGCCCGATGTCGTGGAGGTGCGCGGTGAAATTTTCATGACCGACGACGACTTTCTGGCGCTAAACGCTCAGCAGGAGCAAAGCGGTGGAAAGGTTTTTGCCAATCCCCGAAATGCGGCTGCCGGCAGCCTTCGCCAGTTGGATCCCGGCATTACCGCCAAGCGTCCATTGCGGTTTTGCGCCTATGCCTGGGGTTATGTCTCCGCCCCCTTTGCAAAGACCCAGTGGCAGGCCCGGAACAAGCTTTCCCGATGGGGTTTTCGGCCAAATGAACCTTCACGGCAGGTCCGCATCGAGGCGATGGATTTTTCGGCGCTGTTTGCCTATTACCAGGAAATTGAGGACCGGCGCGCCCATCTGGGCTTTTCCATCGATGGGACCGTACTCAAGATCGATTGCCTGGATTGGCAAAACCGGCTGGGTGCGCAGAGCCGGTCGCCGCGCTGGGCCATCGCCTGGAAATTTCCCCCGGAACGGGCCCAGACCGTTATCGAAAAGATCTGTTGCCAGGTGGGCCGAACCGGCATCCTGACGCCCGTGGCCCACCTGACCCCCATTGCCATCGGTGGTGTGCTGGTTCAGCGGGCCACGCTGCATAATGCCGACGAGATCGCCCGGAAAGACATTCGGGAAACCGATACGGTCATTGTTCAGCGGGCCGGCGACGTGATTCCCCAGGTGGTGGAGGTGGTGCGCCCCAAGCGTAGCGCGCACAGTGTGCCCTACCGGTTTCCCCGGCGCTGCCCGGTGTGCGACAGCCGCCTGATCCGAGACCAAAACAGCGCCGGCACCTATTGCACCGGCGGCCTGATCTGTGCGGCTCAGGCCATCGAGCGGCTGAAGCATTTTGTCTCCAGGGACGCCTTCGACATCGAGGGACTCGGAGAAAAGAACATCGAGTTGTTTTACGGCAAGAAACTCATTCAGACGCCCGTGGATATCTTCACCTTAGAGGAGCGCGACACCCGGGCGATGCTGCCGCTGCGCCAGTGGGACGGCTGGGGCGAAACCTCGGCGAGAAAGTTGTTTGAGGCCATTTCGCTTGCCCGGAAGATTTCACTGGATCGTTTCATCTATGCACTGGGGATCCGGCAGGTCGGCCAGGCCACGGCGCGCCTGCTATCCAGGCATTACCTTTCACTGGAGCGATGGCGCCAAAGCATGGAAAGGGCCATCGATTCCGATTCCGATGCCCGTTCGGATCTGCTGGCGATAAATGGCATCGGAGCGAGCATGGC
>JBJKSK010000201.1:0-10151 GCA_046704125.1 Desulfobacterales bacterium
GTGTTTCACATATACCTTCCCGCCACCCTCAAGCCGCTTTGCGAGCCCATCCTTGTCCCGGAGGAGCCCGTCAGTGGCTCGGCAACGATTTTGGTCGTCGACGACGAGCAGATCATCCTCGACACGCTGCAAGCCATGCTGGGAAAACTGAGATACCGTGTCATTACCGCGTGCTCTGGCCCTGACGCGCTGGCCATCTTTCGGGAAAAGGGCCGGGATATTGATCTGGTGATGCTGGATCTGATCATGCCCGGTATGGGAGGTGACGCCATATTCGCCGGGCTCAAACAGCAGCAAGCCGATGTAAAAATCCTTCTGTTTAGCGGCTACGACGCCAAAGCCAACATAGCCGATATCCTTGATCGCGGCGGCAGCGGCTTTATTCAGAAGCCGTTTTCCCTGGCCGCGCTTTCCAGAACCATCCAAAAAATTCTCCGTCCGGATTCAACCCATGGCCCCCGATCCAGCCAGTAGAACCTGGAGTCATCGGGCCATCCGGTAAATGCGATCCAACACGTGGGCAACACCTGCTCTGCAGGCGTTGATTCGGAAACAGGGCGGCTTTTCCTTTGCCCAAAGCCTCCAGCTTGCGTTTCCTTTCCCCCCGCATGGATAAAATGCCGGCTTTAGTTTCCGATTCCATGCTATTGTGGGGGAAATACAGCACCATGAAAGCCGGTACCATTTTCTCAACCCATGAACCGACCCCCATCCAGACACATAAAACGCAAGCCTTTCAACTGGTATGGTTGGCTGACGGCAACGGCCGTCGCGCTGGCAGCGATGATCGTCTGCGGCTTTCTGGCCTATCGCGAAGCCAACTCCTCGCATCTTCAGGCGCGTCTGCTGTCGGGGCTGGCCAAAAGTCTCACCTTCGAACTTCGGCCCGGATCGGCCCCGGAGCCGATCATTCGGCAAGCGGGTCCCTATGACAGACGCCTGGGTCACAGCCGGCTGCCATTGATGATCGCCAGACTTGCCGGCCACGGATTTCAGGTCACCGCCCAGGCCTGGATCTCCCCGCACATGAGGCAACTCATGGATCTGGGGCTGTTTCTTCCCTACAAAGAAAAATGCAGCGCCGGGCTGAAAATCATAGACCCCACGGGCCAGGTGCTTTACCGGAAATTGTTTCCTGAACGCATCTATCCAAATTTCGAGGCAATTCCTTCGATTGTCACTGCCAGCCTGCTGCATATCGAAGACCGGAACCTGCTGGATACCCGGTATCCAGAAAAAAATCCCGCCGTGAACTGGCCAAGGCTTTTTCGTGCCGTGCTCGACAAGGTCATCCAGTGTTTTTCCCCCGGCCACGAGGTGCCCGGCGGCAGTACGCTGGCCACCCAGATCGAAAAATACCGTCATTCGCCAGACGGCCTGACCCTGACCCCGATGGACAAGATCAGACAGATCGCTTCGGCATCAATTACCGCCTATCTGAATGGGCCGCAGACGCTAAAAACCCGTCGGCGCATCGTCGTGGATTATCTCAACACGGTTCCGCTGGGGGCGGCATCGGGATTCGGTGAGGTCATGGGCCTGGGCGACGGATTGTGGGCATGGTATGGACTAGACGACCAGGAAGTCAACGCGGCATTGCGAAACGGGGATTCGGGCCACGCCGAACTGGCCGAGGCCGGCCGTGTCTACAAACATGTGCTGAGCCTGATGATCGCCCAGCGCCGGCCCTCGGTCTATCTGGGATCCGACCGAAAAGGGCTGGAAGCGCTGACGGAAAGCTACCTCCGGGTCCTGATCGGAGCAGGGGTGATCCCCCCGGCTCTGGGCCGGGCGGCATTGACGGCCAGGTTGTCGTTTCGGGCGGCTGCCGAAGTCAGGCAGCACAGGGTGTTCGGATCTGAAAAGGCCGCTTATGGACTGCGCGTGCAGCTTACCTCGTTGCTGGGTGTGCCGGGTCTCTATGATCTGGACCGCCTGGATCTGACGGTGCTAAGCAGTCTCAACGCCGATTTGCAGGAAAAAATCACCCGGACCCTTTTCCGGCTCAATGACCCCGACTACGCCAAGGCCGCCGGCCTCTACGGGGTGCATCTTCTAGGCAGGGGGGATCCGAGAAAAATCATCTACAGCGTATCGCTGTCGGAGTTGACCTCCCAGGGGTTCAAGCCGCGCATTCAGGCCGACAACCTGCTACAACCCTTTGACATCAACCAGGGGACCAAGCTCGAGTTGGGTTCCACGGCCAAACTGAGAACACTAGTGACCTATCTGGAAATCATCGAAGCCCTCCATAACCGGTACTCCGGTTTTTCCCGACAGGCGCTGCTCCAGGAGATGGCAAAACCCCATGATACCCTGACCCGATGGGGCCTGCAATTTCTCATCACCAGTCCCGACAACAACCTGGCGACCATGCTGGATGCGGCCCTGGAACGGAAATACTCGGCAAACCCCAACGAACGATTTTTCACCGGTGGGGGGCTGCTGTCTTTCAAAAATTTTCGATCCCAAGACGACCTCAAGACTTTTACCGTGCGGGCGGCGACCCAAAATTCCATCAACCTCGTGTATATCCGGTTGATGCGCGATATCGTTCAATACTACCAATACCACATCCCGGGGTCGTCCGCCGGTGTTCTCAAGGATATGGGAAACGCGCAGCGCAAGGCATATCTGAGACGTTTCGCCGACCGGGAAGGACGGGAATTTCTCAGCCGTTTCTACAACAAATACAAAGGCCGGTCGCCAAAACAGATCACTGAGTTGTTTTTTTCCGGAATCCAGAAAAAGCCATACCGGCTGGCCGCCGCCTACCGCTTTATCCGGCCTGAAGCCACCATGGCCCAATTCGGACGTTTTCTCAAGGGGCAGCTTCCCGGTTACGAAAGGGTCGACGCGCACACCCTTCAATCCCTGTTTGACGCCTACGCCCCGGACCGGTATTCCCTGGCCGACCAGGGTTATATCGCCAATGTGCATCCCCTGGAGCTGTGGCTGGTACGCTTTTTGATCACGCATCCCCTGGCGATTTACCCGGATGCGGTGGCCGCCAGCAGCAAGCAGCGAATCGCCGTCTACGAGTGGCTGTTCAAGACCCAGCGAAAAAACGCCCAGGATATTCGCATTCGAAGCCTGCTGGAAGTCGAAGCCTTTCTGGAAATCCATCGCCGTTGGAAGCGGCTGGGATACCCCTTTGACAGCCTGGTGCCCTCGCTGGCCACGGCCATCGGAAGCTCGGCGGATCGCCCTGCAGCCCTGGCGCAGCTTGTCGGCATCATCCTAAACCGCGGAAAAAGCGCTCCCACGCGGCCCATCGAGGGGCTGCGCTTTGCCGCCGGCACCCCTTTTGAAACCATCGTCAAACCGACCGCCCCGACCGGGCAACGCCTCCTTTCCCGGGAAGTGGCCGCCGCGGTGCGCCGTGCGCTCATCGATGTGGTGGCCCGGGGAACCGCCTCGCGGCTGGCCGACGCGCTGACCGGTCCCGACGGGAAACCGGTCCCCATCGGGGGAAAGACCGGCACCGGAGACAACCGGTACGTCACGTTCACCGCCGCAGGTACCGTCAAGGAGTCCCGGGTGATCAACCGGTCGGCCACCTTCGTTTTCTTCATCGGAAACCGCTTTTTCGGTGCGATCACCGCCTTTGTCCCGGGCCCCGGGGCCGCCGCCTACCGGTTCACGTCCTCGCTGCCGGTGCAACTGCTAAAAGTCCTGCTCCCGGATCTTGAGCCGTTGATCCTCTCCCCCCGGGGAGATATCGGGCATCACCCCCCTCCCGCCAAAGAAAAAAATTGCATTTCATGAAAATCGGCGTTATTGGTTGGGCCAATACGGCTTTTCCCAAAATTGGCCCAACCAATAAGAGAGGTCCATCTGCCATGTCTGCCAAAGATCGGTCTGACTCCGGCCGCCACAGGGATATCGTCGGATACATCCAGGCCCTGATCCACAAACAGCGGATAAAACCCGGGAATCGGCTGCCTTCCGAGCGCGCCATGGCCGCCATGTTTCATGTCTCCCGAAACTCGGTGCGCGAGGCGATCCGGGCCCTGGTCGAACAAGGCGTGTTGAGCCCCCGACGCGGGGACGGGACCTACCTTGCCTCCGGGGCCGGCCGTGCCCTGACCACGCTGGCCGGGGCCAGCGAAGCCAGGCGGCGGCTGAAAGACATCTTCGAACTGCGCCGCATGCTGGAACCGGAAATCGCCTCCCTGGCCGCCGAGCGCATCGGTTCCCAAGCCATCGGAGCCCTTAAGCTCATCGTGTTCGAACAACAGCGCTGCATGCTCACGGGCAAAGACGATACCGATCAGGACCGGGCCTTTCACCTGGGCCTGGCCCGGGCCACAGGCAACCGGGTGATCCAGGAAGTCATCGACATCTTGGAAGAAATTGTCGGAGAAAGCCGGTCTCCGTCGTTCAAAAGTCTACGCCGGCAACGCGCCTCGGTCCAGGCTCACGTCCAAATCGTCGACGCCGTCGAACGAGGCGACCGCCAGGGCGCGCGGGAGGCAATGATTCAACATCTGACAGAAGTTGAAGCCACCGTTGCGGCCTGTGGCAAGGCCCCATGCGACAGGCTTGAGGCAAAAAATCCCGAAAACTCAAACGGATAAGGGAAGCGGGTCATGATTTCAGTGCTTGGGATTTATGCAGCGGCCGGCGCGGTCGCCGGAATTTTGGCCGGACTGCTGGGAGTCGGCGGCGGGCTGGTGATCGTGCCCATTCTCGTTTATTGTTTTGGCCGGCAGGCCATCCCCGGCCAGATGATCATGCACCTGGCCCTGGGCACCTCCATGGCCAGCATCATGTTCACCTCGATACCCAGCTTCTGGTTTCATCACCGGCGCCAGGCGGTTCAATGGCCTGTGGTCCGGCGCATCGTCTTTGGTATCCTGGTGGGCACATTCCTGGGAGCCTGCTTGGCCTCCCGGCTTTCCACGACCTTTCTCAAGGGATTTTTCGTAATTTTCCTTTACTATGCGGCCATCCAGATGCTCACGGGGAAAAAACCCAAACCAAATCGCCAGATTCCAGGGCCTGAGGGGATGTTCGGGGCAGGAGGCCTGATCGGCGGTGTGTCGAGTCTGGTGGGCATCGGAGGCGGTTCCCTGTCCGTACCGTTTCTGGTCTGGTGCAACGCCCCGATGCGTGAAGCCATCGGCACCTCGGCGGCCATCGGTTTCCCGCTGGCTGTATCGGGCACCATCGGCTACATTTACAGCGGCATGTCCGCCACCCATCTGCCGCATCTGTCCCTGGGCTATGTCTACCTGCCCGCCTTGCTGGGCATCATCGCCTTGAGCATGCTCACCGCCCCGATCGGCGTGCGTCTGGCCCACAATCTGCCGGTAAACAAGCTCAAGCGGGTCTTTGCCGTCTTGCTGCTGGCTGTAGGCACCCGCATGCTGGTCGGCCTGTTTTGATCCGGACTTACTGCCTAAATCCAAACAGCCTAAGCCTTTTCCGCCGCCAGCAAGGCCGCACCGATGGCCCCGTTGACCTGGGCGTACGGTGAAACACCGATGCTCAGTCCCAGTTTTTTCTCCAGGGCCTTGACCACGCCGCTGTTTCGGGCCACCCCGCCGGTCATGACCACCGGAGACGACAACCTCACCCGAGCCGCCATGGCCGCCACCCGGGCGGCAACGGCCTCATGAAGGCCAGCGATGATGTTTTCCCGGGCCTCTCCCCGGGCGATCAGGGAAACCACCTCGGATTCGGCGAAAACCGTACAGAGGCTGCTGATGGCCGAAGGCGCTACGGATGCTCCCGACATCTGGCCAAAATCGTTCAGATCCACTTCCAGCGCCCGGGCCATGACCTCAAGAAACCGGCCCGTTCCCGCGGCGCATTTGTCGTTCATGGCAAAATCCGCCACCCGGCCTGTCTGGTCTACGGCGATGACCTTGGAGTCCTGCCCGCCGATATCGATGATCCCTCTGGCCCCCGGGTTTAAAAAGTGGACGCCTGCGGCATGGCAGGTGATTTCCGTGATGACCCGGTGGGCGAAATCCACGCGGTTTCGGCCATAGCCGGTGGATACGACCCGCTCGACCGCATCGGCGGCGATACCGCCGTCTGAAAGCGCCTGCCGGAAAACCTCCAGACCGGCCTGGCGGGCGTTGTACCCGGTAAGCTGAAGGCAGGTGGCGATCAATTCGCCGTTTCGCATCACCGCCGCCTTGGCGCTGATGGAGCCGATATCAATGCCGACGGTGATCATGGCCTCCCATCCCTAATTTCAGGCAGGGTCGCGGAACGGGCCAGCATCTCCATGAACGCCTCGATTCGCGTTGCCGTCTGCTCCTGGGCAAAGGAACGCGGGTCGATCATGTCGGCTTCGATCATCAACGTCGGGATGTGGCGGCGCTGATGCACGATCTGGCGGATATCGTACTGGCCCAGTGAATAAGGTTTGCAGCTGCGGTTGGAATGCATCACCAGTCCGTGGATGTCATACCTGTCGATCATGGCCACCACGGCATCGGCCATGGCATCTACCCCCATGTTGAGATAAATCCGGGTGTAACCCTCGGCCATGGAGCCCAGAAAATCGGTTTCGTCCAGATAGTGCAGCGAACTGCACCAGGCCGAGGTGTAGGTATCGGCCACCAGGCAGGCATCGTGGGCGGCAAAGGTATCCGACAGCCACCGGGTCCGGTGCCAGATGGGCAGGTTGTCCCACAGAAGCCGGTAACGTTCCCTGGCCACGGCGCCAATGCCCTGAACAATGCGGGCCTTCATTTCATATAGCAGCGTTTGATAATAATCCACCACGGTCTGGGTACCCCGCAAGGTGACAATGAGCGCAAGATGAAAAAAAGCGTCAAAGGCGCTCATGGGCGCCGGGTGGTGCATAGCCGTATCGAGCACTTCCTGCCACAACCGCTGGGCCTGCATGGATAGATGCCCGACATGCTCGAGCCGGTCACGCTCCAGAGGACGTCGCGCGCAAGACTGCAAAAAATCCAGGTATTCGTCAAGCTGGCACCGGACGTAGCGTAAAGCCTCCCGGGAAATTCCCGTGTGACACACCGGTGTGTCCAGGATAAACAGTGGCACGTTCAAATGCCGCGCCTGGACTTCGTACCATTTCAGGACCGTGCCGCAGATGTTGTTGCAGCAAACCAGCATATCGGGCCGGGGCAGCCCGCCGATAGGGCCCCCGTTCATCGGGGCGCAGGCGATATCGGCCCGGGCATAGGCGCACAAATCGCTGGAATAGCCCATCGCCTCGGCCTTTTCACAAAGTTCTGTACCCATTTTCGCCGCCCCGATCATCGCCCCGTGGTTTTCCGGATAGACGGGGATGATATCCATGGCGATCAGGGGTTCGACCGGCCCGCCGCTGGTGATCCAGGCCACCTTCCTGCCGCTTTGCGCGGCGCTTTTGGCCTCGATGTAATAGGCGGTCATAATCTCTTTCATCTTCTTGACGCTTTTGATCTTGCGCCGCTCGATTTCCGGATCCCTGGGCGGTTGGGTCATGGGGGGCTTCCTCAGATCATTTCCATGAAGGCTTCCAGGCGCGTGGCCAGCGGGCCGGTGGTCCCCTGCGGGTCGAGTTCGATAAGCAGCATGGGAATGCCTGCAGCGGAAAGCATCTCTTTGATGTAGGGGTAGTCGAATCCGTGAGGATCGCAGAACTTGAGCATGACAAAGACCACCCCCCGGGCCCCGGTCTCGTGCACGGCTTGAACCAGGGCCTCGCCTCGAACGCGCAGTCCGGCGTGTTTGGCCGGGCAGTTTAGCCGCAAGGCGTAACGTCTGGCGATATTGGTCACCATGTCGCCGTCCAGGGCGATATCTCCGAGAAAAGCCCGGGTGCCGGTGCACAGATCGTCCCAGACCACCCGGCCCCCGGCCTTTTCAATCAGGGTGTAGACATCGGGCATGTTGCACAGCCCGCCGCTTAAAGCTACGGGGATGGCCGGAATCTCCGCCGGCGGGTCGCTTTGCTCCATCCAACCGGCAAGCGCCTCGACCATTTCCCGGTATCGGAGGCGGTCCATGACCATTCCGGCCTTGACCACATCCTGCAGGCTCCGGGATGAAAGCCTTCCGGGAGCGGCCAGGCGGCAGCGATAGATCCGGCGCACCGCACCCCGGATCCCGTTGAACACTTCGGCGGCCTCACGCAGATCGCTTTCGGCGACACGACGCGCAAAGCGCTGTTCCAACTGCTTTTTGAACCCGCGCAGCACCTCGACCAGGTAGGCCCGGGCACTGTCGGTGGTCAATTTCGCGGGCAGGCCCAGATCCGCGTGAAACGGGCTGCATCCGTTGATTCGCCAGATATCGGAAAGCCTCTGGATGGAATCGCAGGTGTGAGGAAAAACCACACCGTCGAGAACATCCAGGCCGCCGGTGAGCGCATCGGCCAGCGCCCCCCGGATCAGGCTGCAGCTGTAGGATTGCAGATGGGCATCGGCAGCCGCCATCGGGGCGCCAAAGCCAAACTGGCGCACCCCGAGCATGCCCGCTGCCAGCAGGATTTCTTCCGGGGCGTAGCTGCAAAACGTCCCGATGACCGGCCGGTTGTGGACGGTCTTCCACTGCCGGGCATAGGAAAGGGGGGTGTCGCTGACCGCCTTGAATTCGTTTAGCCAATCCATGGAGTCTCCCTAATCGAGTAACACTCGATATGTCAATGGCAAGTTGCCATCCCCGGCAACTCATGATACGGGCTTCGGGGAAAATAGATGGACTCAAAGCGCAATTTTCAGGTGGGACCCAAAAACGGAGCGTCTGGAGATGGGGGTCAGTAAAAAAAAGTTCTACGTGGTGCTCAAGGGACGCCAGCCCGGCATCTACACCCAATGGTTTGGTCCCCAAGGGGCTCAGGTGCAAATCGACGGGTTTTCCGGAGCGGTTTTCAAGGGATTTGCCACCAGGCGGGAGGCCCAGGCCTTTCTCGAACAGCCGGCGAAAGCAGCAGCCGGCGGTTTGTCTCCGACAGCCTCGGTTTCGGAAAAGCGGGAAAAAAATAAGAAGACCAACGCTTTGACGCCGGCACCCGATCAGGTGATCATCTACACCGACGGCGGCTGCAGCCACAACCCGGGCCCCGGAGGCTACGGCGCCGTGATCCTGGACGGGGCCGATCGCCGGGAGCTATCCGGCGGTTTCCGTCGCACCACCAACAACCGCATGGAATTGACCGCCTGCATTCAGGCGCTGCAGGCTCTTCATCGCCCCCGCCCGGTGATGCTGTTTAGCGACTCCCAATATGTGGTCAACGGCATCACCAAGGGCTGGGCGAAACGCTGGCGCCGGAACCAATGGATGCGCACCAAAACCGCAGCGGCGGAAAACCCCGATCTCTGGCAGCGATTGCTCGATCTTTGCGAGAAGCATCAGGTCATCTTTTCCTGGGTTCGGGGGCATGCCGGAAACCCGGAAAACGAACGCTGCGACCAACTGGCCAATGAGGCCATGCGACAGGAAAATCTGTCCCCGGACCCTGGATACAGGCAATAGCGCAACCCCGCGTCAACCGCGGCGCAGCCACCTGGCATCAAACGGCCGCCCGTGGCCCGGGTGAATGCGGCGCGCACCGAGTTCAATCAGCTTTTCCCAGTTTTCCCGGATATCCCGCATCCACCAGCAGGTACCCGGATGCTCCCGGCACCAGGTAGGTACTGACCCATCCCAGCGCAATCGTGATGATGGTTGACATCGTTTTCGGGCTAAAGTCCTTGAGCTCCGGGCAACCAGAGGTAGTAAAATCCGGTTTCCAGCTCACCGAGAGGATTCAGGGGGCCAAGATCAATCAGGGAAGCGTTGGAAGCCCGGCTTTCAGGGGTGCTGTAAATGGTATCGTCGGGGCGCTGCTCGCGGCCATAGACCACCACCCGGGAATCGGCGGGGATATGAGCCAGGGCCTTGGCGCGCTTGAGCGCATCTGGCATGTAGCCGATGGCGTCGATCAGATGCAGTTTCAAAGCGTCTTGGGCCAGAAAGATCCGCGCGGTTTTCACCTCCGTCAGCTCCTGTCGGGTCAGGTGCCGGCGTCTGGCCACCAGGTCGGCAAACCGGGCCCCAAGCCGGGTGGTCAGATCCTGCAGGATCTGGCACTCTTCCGGGGTCGGGTTCCGAAACGGAGACCCCATGTCCTTGTTCCGGCCGCTTTTGAACGTCTCAACGCCCATCCCCAGTTTTTTCATCAGCCCGGTGACCCGGGC
>JBJKSK010000202.1:0-11653 GCA_046704125.1 Desulfobacterales bacterium
CTACAGTGACATACAGGTGAGCAAATGTGGTGGCCCGAGCCGGGTCGGTCAAGTCGTCGGCGGGTACGTACACGCACTGCACGGAGGTAATGGACCCCTTGTCAGTGGAGGTGATTCTCTCTTGGAGTCCTCCCAGATCCACAGCCAGGGTAGGCTGGTAACCCACCGCCGAAGGCATGCGTCCCAAAAGCGCAGACACCTCGGAGCCAGCCTGCGTAAAACGGAAGATGTTGTCAATGAAGATCAACACATCCTGGCCTTCCATATCGCGGAAATATTCCGCGCAGGTCAGTGCGGACAAGGCCACACGGGCTCTGGCTCCAGGCGGTTCGGTCATCTGTCCGTAAATCAACGCTGCCTTGGGAAGTACTCCGGATTCCTTCATTTCATGATACAGGTCGTTTCCTTCACGGGTACGCTCGCCCACGCCGGCAAACACGGAGATACCGCCGTGCTGCATGGCGATGTTGTTGACCATCTCCATCATGATGACGGTCTTGCCAACACCGGCGCCGCCAAACATCCCCATCTTTCCGCCGCGAGGAAAAGGTACCAGCAAGTCGATGACCTTGACACCAGTTTCCAAAACCCGGACCTCAGTGTCCTGCTCGGTGAACTTAGGGGCCGCGCGGTGAATCGGCATCATATTTTCCTGGCTTACCGGTCCCAAACCGTCCACAGGTCGCCCCACGACATTGAGCACTCGGCCAAGACTGGCAGCGCCAACCGGCATCTGTATCGCAGCGGCCGTGTCCTTTACCGGCATGCCGCGAACCAGCCCGTCGGTAACATCCATGGCGATGGTGCGCACCACGTTGTCGCCAAGATGCTGAGCCACTTCCACCACCAGGTTATCCGGCTCGTCGTTGATGGCCGGATTTGAAATCAATAGTGCTGTGAGAATGTTGGGCAGCTTGCCCTGCTCGAATTCCACGTCCACGACAGGCCCCATCACCTGCGTTATTTTCCCGATGTTTTCACCCATCTAAAACCTCCTGTAATCCTCTTGTCCCTATTTGGTGGTTACCCTTTGAGTGCCTCGGCGCCGCCGACGATATCCATCAAATCAGCGGTGATGGCGGCCTGTCGGGCCTTGTTGTATATTAGAGTCAGGTTGTCAATCATGTCGTTGCAGGCTTTGGTAGCATTGTCCATGGCCGTCATCCGCGCAGCGTGCTCACTGGTGGATGTCTCGAGCAGGGCACGATAAATCGCTACATAGACGCTTCTGGGAAGCAGTTCACTAAGCATTTCGCCCACCGACGGTTCACAGATATGCTCGGGCAGATACAGTTTGTCTGACTCGGGCGCCTCCGCTTCGGCGGCCTCGATAGGAGGTATTGGAAGCACCTGTTTGATCACAGGCACCTGTCGGGCCACACTGATAAATTCCGAATAAATCACATGTACTTCGTCGTAAGTGCCGTCCATAAAGGCATCAATGATTTTGCTGCCGGAGATGGCCGCGATGTTGAATCCGAACTTGGCCCCAACGACTCCCACATGTTGGTCAGAAAGCGAAACCTTTTGCTTACGGGCCCAGTCCCGGCCTTTTTTCCCGAAACAGGTGAGGGAAAACTCGGTATCGGGCCCGGCCCGATGCACGAAAAACTGGGCAGCTTTCTGAATCAAGGAGGTGTTAAAGCCGCCACACAGCCCCCTGTCGGAAGTACATAGGATAAGGTGTATTTTCTGGACTTGCTCACGCGGTACCAGAAGCGGGCTGCTGTCGGCTCCCGCGCTTTCGGCCATGCTCCCGAGCACCTCGGCAAATTTCCCCGCATAGGGCCGAAACCGTTCCATGGTCGATTGCGCTCCACGAAGCTTGGAGGTCGCGACCATGTTCATGGCCTTGGTGATCTGTTTGGTCTTTTTGACCGCACCGATTTTTGTCTTGATATCCTTTAGTGTCGCCATACGAATTTGCCCTTATGCCATTTCTGGTTGTCTGAAAAGATCACCCCCGCCATTTACTTGATGGTATCTTTGAATTCCTCGTCATAGGCAGTAAGGGCTTCTCTCATCAGCTTATCTAGCTCATCGTCGATGGCTTGCTTGGCATCCAACTGCTTGAACACCTGAGGATATCTCTCCTCGATAAAACCGTAAAGACCGGCTTCATACTTGCCAAGCACCGTAACCGGGTATTTATCGAGAAAACCGCGGGTTCCAGCAAACAGGATGGTGACCTGCTTTTCCATGCTCAGCGGTTTGTACTGGGGTTGTTTGAGGATTTGAACCAGACGCTGACCGCGCGTCAGTTGGGCCTGAGTGGCCTTGTCCAGATCTGAGCCAAAGGCGGCAAACGCTTCCAGTTCACGGTACTGGGCCAGATCCAGCCGAAGGGTGCCAGCCACTTGTTTCATGGCCTTGACCTGGGCGGCGCCACCGACCCGGGAAACCGATAGGCCCACGTTGATGGCCGGACGCACACCGGCAAAAAACAGGCTAGGCTCCAGATAGATCTGACCATCGGTGATGGAAATCACGTTGGTGGGGATGTAAGCCGAGACGTCCCCGGCCTGAGTCTCGATGATGGGCAGCGCGGTTAACGATCCAGCGCCCAGTTCGTCGTTGAGTTTGGCCGCACGTTCCAACAACCTTGAATGGTTATAAAAAATGTCGCCTGGAAAGGCTTCGCGTCCCGGGGGTCGACGCAGCAGCAAGGAGACTTGGCGGTAAGCCGCCGCCTGTTTGGACAAGTCGTCGTAAATGATCAACGCGTGCTCGCCCTTGTCCCGAAAGTATTCGCCCATGGCACACCCGGCGTAAGGGGCGACGTACTGCAAGGTAGCCGGATCCGAAGCACAGGCAGCGACCACCGTGGTGTATTCCATGGCCCCGCTTTTTTCCAAAACAGCCACTACCTGGGCCACGGTTGACTTCTTTTGGCCACAGGCCACGTAGATGCAGTAGACGCCTTTGCCTTTCTGGTTGATGATGGCGTCTACGCCGACAGCCGTCTTTCCGATCTGGCGATCGCCGATGATCAACTCGCGCTGGCCACGGCCTACGGGCGTCATGGCGTCTATGGCCTTCAAGCCGGTGTACATGGGCTCATGCACACTTTTGCGAGCGATAACCCCGGGGCCCACCATCTCCACGCGCCGGGTTTCCTTGGCAGTGATGGGGCCCTTCCCATCGATGGGCTCACCCACAGCCGTGACAACGCGGCCCAAAACCGCTTCCCCCACGGGCACCTGAGCAATACGTCCGGTGCGCTTGACGATGTCACCCTCTTTTATGTGAGTGTCCTCACCCATGATGGCAACCCCGACATTGTCCTCTTCCAGGTTGAGCACCAGACCGAGGATACCACCGGGAAACTCCACCAACTCCAGGGCCATGGCCTTTTCGAGCCCGTAGACACGCGAAATGCCATCGCCCACCGATAACACGATCCCGGTTTCACTCAGCTCTACTTTCTTCTCGTAATCGGTGATCTGCTCTTTGATGATTTGACTGATTTCTTCAGCTCTTAATTCCATTAGACACTCTCACCCCTTTTTAAAGATTCTCTCATATTGAGTAACTGTGTTTTCACACTACCATCCAAAATAAGATCCCCTATTCTGGTGACGATCCCCCCGATCAGTCCGGGATCCTGCTCAACATCCAGAATCACCTCTTTACCGGTGCGATTGGATAGTGCCGCTCGAATCTTCTCAATGGTTTCGGATGAAAGTTCGGTGGCCGAAACCAGGCTCGCCCTCGCAATACTTTTGAGTTCGTCGGCAAGTTTCTGATAAAAGTCGTTGATGGACGCCAAAAAACCGATACGCCCCTTGTCAAAGATCAACAACAGGAACGAACCCACAGCCTTGGACAGTTCCAGCCGCTGGATGACGGTTTGCAGAACCTGTTTTCGGCCCGCTACGTTGTACTGGGGGTTGGTCAACGCAGCACCAAGAGGCCCGTCGGTGGCTACCAGCCGAGCCACCCGGGCGAGTTCTTCCCGGTAGATATCGGCCTGGCCATCCTCTTTTCCGATCAGCAGCAACGCTTTGGCGTATCGCCTTGCAATCGCTAAATTTTTCACTATGCCACCACCTTCTCCAAGTATTCATCCACCAGTCGTTCCTGATCCATTGCCGAGATGCTTCCCGTTAGAATATCCTCGGCCTTGGCTAAGGCATTCTCGAGAATATCTTCCTGCAACTTGCGCTTGGCTTGGGCGAATTCCTGATCGATGCTGCGCTTGGCCTGTTCTTCCAGCTTCTGGGCGGCCGCCTCGGCTTCCTTGAGAATCCGCTGCCTGGCCTCATTGCCCTGCCGGATGTATTCGGCCACAATGGTTTCGGCCTCCTGATCCAGGCGTGCGAGTTTTTCACGGTACTGGGCCAGCTGCTGTTCCGCCTCTGATTTTTTCGCCTCAAGCTCCGTCAGTTGGGCCTTGATGCTGTAAATACGCGTGGCCAGTGCCCGTGCGACGGGCTTTCGCAGCAGGTAAAAGACCCCGAAGGCCAGTACGACAAAATTTATCACGCGATAGGTATCGGTTGTCATCCACCCTGTGGGGATGTCATCGCCAGCAGAGGCCAATGCAGCCGCGGCTTCGATTAGAAGCAGCAAACCGGTGACCGGAATCACCCTGACGGCCTTCTTGTACCAACTTGCAGGAGTGTTCATCAAATCGCCCTCCCCAAAATTTTATGACAAATGGCGTACGCAAAATCGTCGATTTCCCCCTGCAGAGTTGCCCGCACCCCTTCAGCCTGCTTGGAGATTTGATCCCGCACATCGGCCAGATCCGCCTGAGCCTTCTGGTTGATCTTGGCAACCAGCTTTTTTTCCTCCTGAACGCCGTTTTGCACCAGCGCCTCTTTTTCCTGTTGTCCCTTTACCCGTGCGGCGCGAATGGCCTGGGAAAAAGCATCGTCGGCTTCCTGGGCGGCTTGGTTGGACTCTTCGAATCCGGCCTCCAAGCCGTTGATCGTCTCTTTTCTTTGAATCAACATATTGCGGATGGGCTTGTATAGGACCAGGTTCATAACCCATATCAGAAAGATGAAATTCACGATCTGAATCACCAGGGATTCATCCACAGTGATCATAGTTGCCCCTCCATCACAGATTTTGGTTGTCTCAATAATATAGTTAACTATCTTTAAATGCTGATGATTATCAGGTTCTCAAACTCCGGCGCTCTATACCATCTGAATCGGAGAAATGTCAAAGGTTTTTTCGGCCCGCCTCCGGGCCGAAAAATGCGTAAAGCGTTTGCTGGCGGGCCTTTTTGAGATTTTCGAAAAGGAACCACCTATTCCACCACAAACCGGCGCATCCGGATATTGAGCAGCAGCCCGATGCTAGCCAGCGTGGTGATCAGGGAAGACCCGCCGTAGCTTATCAACGGCAGGGGAACACCGACAACGGGCATCAAACCCATGACCATGCCCACATTGATAAACACCTGCCAAAAAATCATGGACACCACCCCTACGGCGACGATGGTGCCAAAGGGGTCCCGGCATCCGTGGGCGATGTTGAGCCCCCAGAGGATCACCGCGAGAAAAAGCAGCAGGAGAAACACCGATCCGACAAAGCCCCACTCTTCTGACAATACGGAAAAAATAAAATCCGTATGATGTTCGGGAAGAAACGAAAGCACATTTTGGGTACCGTGGAGAAACCCCTTCCCGGTGATCATCCCCGACCCGATGGCGATCTTGGATTGGATGATGTGGTATCCGGCCCCCAAGGGATCCAGGTTGGGATTCAGAAAGGTCAAAATCCGCTGCTTCTGGTAGCCTTTGAGAAAAAACCAGACAGAGGGAATGGCCATCGCTGCCAGCACCGACAAGATGATCAGCGATTTTCGTTCGATTTTGACAAAGACGGTCATCGAACCTGCAATCAACACCAGAACCAGAGCTGTGCCAAGATCGGGCTGGTGCACGATCAGCGCAAAGGGCACCAGAGTCAACGCCAGGGGAAACAACAATTCTCGGAGCCTGAATCCTTCGGGGGTTGCCACCCGTGCGTAGTAATGGGCCAAGCCCAGTATCAAGGCAACTTTGAACAATTCCGAGGGTTGAAGGGAAACCGGTCCCAGAACCAGCCACCGCCGGGAGCCGGCCACCAGGCGCCCAAAGACCATCACCAGCATCAACAGCGCGATGCCACAGCCATAGATGGAGTAGGAAAACCGGTCTATCGTCCGGTAATTGATCAAAAACGCGGCGACCATAACCACTAGCCCCACACCAAACCAGATCACCTGTTTGGGGTACAATCCGCTTTCCTGGGAGGGGGTGCCGGGGCTTATGGAACTATACAAGGTCACCAGTCCAATGGCCCCGATCAGCAGGGTGAGAACCAGCAGCCACCAGTCGAAATTTTCCACAAGCCTTCGGTCAAACATGATTGCTTCGCTTCCAGTTGCGGTTGAAAGGTAGACGTTGCAACTCCCGTTTTCCTCAATTTATGGAAGTAGGGCCTGCGGCTTGTGGACCACTTCCAGGCTTCAAATAATCATCAATGAGCGCCCGGGCAATCGGGGCGGCCACACTGCCGCCGTGATCGCCATGTTCTATGAGCACCGAAACCGCAATCCGGGGATGATCCGCGGGCGCGTAGGCGACAAACCAGGCATGAGGCCGCTGGTCCACACTCCGGCGTTCGGCTTTCGATTCGCGCTCTCTCCTGCGGCGCCCGATCACCTGGGCGGTGCCGGTTTTACCACAGATTTCAATGTCAGGATCACGAATACGCCAGGCGGTGCCCGAAGGCGTGTTCACGACTTCCCACAACCCCTTTTTCACGACGTCTATGTTTTTTGGGCTGACCGGAAGCCGTCCGATCAGCTTCTTGCCGGCCACGTAAACACGCTTTCCGTCAGGGGCCACGACGGCACGCACCAGATGCGGCCGATATCGCAGGCCCCCCGTGGCTACGGCCGAAATGACATCGAGCATCTGCAGGGGCGTGACCAGATCGTAGCCCTGACCGATGGCCACAGACAGGGTTTCCCCGCCCTGCCAGGAGACGCCGAAACGGCGTTTTTTCCACGCGGCGGTGGGCACCAGGCCAAAAGCTTCGCGGACCTCAATGCCCGTTGGGGCCCCTAAGCCGCATGCCTTGGCATAGTAGGCCAGGCGATCCACACCGAGCCTTTGGCCCACCTGATAAAAAAAGACATCACAGGATTGCTGCAGTGCACCGACCACATTCAACCAGCCGTGCCCACTGGGTTTCCAATCTCGAAACGTCGAGTCTCCGTATTTGTAAACCCCAGGACAGTAAAGCCGGGTCTGAGGCTCAATGACGCCTTCCTGGAGGCCGGCCATGGCGGTGATGATTTTGTAAGTCGACGCTGGTGGGTACTCCCCTGGGACGGCCCGGTTTTCCAGCGGCCGCTCGGGGTTTTTCGACAGCTCTTCCCACTGCTTGCGCGTCATGCCGGAAACAAACGCATTCGGGTCGAAAGTCGGCATACTGGCCATGGCCAGGATCTCACCGTTATTGGGATCCATGGCCACGGCAGCACCCACATGTCCCTTCAGAAGGGTTTCGGCCGTTTGTTGCAGTTTTTGATCGATGGTCAGGAAAACGTTGTCGCCCGGCCGTGCATCCACGGTGTCGAGCACTCTTACGACCTGGCCACGAGCATCGACTTCCACCTGGCGCCCGCCCCGGACCCCTCTCAGTAGCGAATCAAAGGCTTTCTCGATGCCGAACTTGCCGATTAAATCCCCGCCCCGGCATCCGGCGTAGGCCTTTTCTTGCAATTCGCGAGCATTGATTTCGCTAAGGTAGCCGATAACGTGCGCGGCTTCCATAGGTTTGAGGTAACAGCGCAAGGGCTTGACTTCCACCTGCACTCCGGGCAGCTCGAAGCGGTGCACCTCGATGGCGGCCAGTGCATCCCGGCCGATGTCCTGTTTGAGCAATACCGGTTGATAGGAAGCTGTTCCACTGCGCTGTAACCGGTTCTGTAGCTCAGACAGCGGGAGATCTAGATAATGGGAGAGCTTTTTCAGGGTGGCCTTTAGAGGACGGGCATCTTTGGCAATGAGGCTCAAATCGAAAGATGGCCGGTTTTCCACCATTAGCACCCCATTTCGGTCGTAGATCAACCCGCGAGGGGCATCGATTTGCTGGAGGCGGATGCAATTATTTTCCGAAAGGCGCTGATATTCGCGTCCTTGGATCACCTGCAGGTAAAACAAGCGCGCGATCAACACGGCAAAGGCGGTCATGACACAAAACATCGCCCCGTTCAAGCGCTTTTTATACCATTCGTTTCCTGCCGATTTCAGATAATTGTTCAAAACCTAAGCCTTTTTCCCCACTGCTTTCAATCGGCTCAGCCGGATCAGATCTCGGTCAATTTTCAGGCCCTCTGGCTTCGAACCGACGCTTGGCCGCAAGTCGCATCCATCGATGCTCAGTCCATTGAAAAATGGCCAGGAACAAGGCGCCGGTGCAGACCGCCCAGAACAATTGCCCCGATAATTGTCCTAAGGCAGCCGATAACGCCACTCCATGGGTTGCAGACAAAAATTGAATCCCAAAAAAGAAGATATTTTCGACCGCAACGGCCCCGACCACAACCAGGGTCATGAGCACATGGTTTCGAAAGTGCAGGAAACGTCGAAGCCAACACACGCCGGCAAAAACCCAGAAATAAACCGTCAAATACTGCCCTATCGGACCCCCTGACAAATAATCCATGACCAAGCCCGCGGCCACCGAGACGATTAGCCCCTCTCTCATCGGACGCAGGAGCCCGAGATATATCACATAGACCGTCAACAGATCGTAAATATGTCCCGTACCGGGGATCCATGGAAAGACAGCGGTCTGCAACACAATCAAAAAAAGGACCGCCGCCACGTGAAACACGACGATCATCGGGGGGCCTTAAAATGCTGCGGCCTCGGGGACAGGACCACCAAGACGTCTTCAATCTTTTCGAAATCGACTCGGGGCTTGACCGTGACATCCTGGAACATACCCGAATTTCTCCGGATCACACTGGAAACGGTTCCAACGAGCAGCCCCTTGGGGTAGACTCCATCAAGCCCGGAAGAAACCACTGTATCGCCCACCTGGATGTCATCTTTGCGCAACGCATAATCGAATCCACACCGATCGGTACCCTGGCCCTGCACGATACCTCTAGCCCGAGTGCGCTGCACCACGGCGTCAACGGCACTGTTTCGATCAATGATCAGCAACACCCGGGCATAGTGCGCGGCTGCTTCGGTCACCAGCCCGACGATACCCTGAGGCACAATCACGGCTAAGCCCTTGTGAACCTCTTCTGCCAGCCCCTTGTCGATGATCACCGTCTTTGACCACGGCGAAGGATCCTTGCCGATAACCTTGGCCGCGACTACGTCCAGTGGCATCCTCTTTTTAAAACGCAGCAAATTGCGCAGCCGGTTGTTGGCCAGCCGGATCTCCTCGGAATCGACATTTTTGGCCCTGGCTTCAGCCAGTTGAATTTTCAGGACCTGGTTTTGCTTTGCCACCGAAACCAGGTCAAAATATCCGCGCCACAGATTACGAACCGAGCCAAGGCCGTAAGTCACCACCGACTGAAAAGGGCCCACCAGGGAAATGGCCATCGTTCCAGAGCCCGTCCCATGACGCCGGCTGGTTATGGACAGCCCAGTGATGTTTACGGCGATCAGGACGATGACGCCCAGTATGATCAGCGTCTGTCTGGAGAACATGGATGGTTAGGTGATTACGACCTGTTTGAGGATCTCGAGGCTGTCTAAGGTCATTCCAGAACCCAGCGCCACAGTGGAAAGAGGGTCTTCGGTGACAGTGATGGGAAGCCCGGTTTCTTCCCGAAACAGTTTGTCGAGATTTTTTAAAAGCGCACCGCCTCCGGTCAGCACGATGCCCCGGTCCACGATATCGGCGGCCAACTCCGGCGGAGTCTGCTCCAGGGCAATCTTAACCGTTTCGACGATGGCGTCTATCTGCTCGGAAATGGCCACCCGGATCTCTTCGGAATCAATGGCCAGAATCTTGGGGATCCCCGATACCAGATCTCGGCCCTTGACTTCTATGGTTTCGATTTTGTCGGGTTCCGGATAGGCGTCACCGATGGTGGTTTTGATGATCTCGGCGGTCCGTTCCCCGATGAGTAGGTTGTATTTGCGCTTGATGTACTGCATGATGGCCGAATCCATCTTGTCACCGGCCACGCGCATCGAACGGCTGTAGACGATGCCCGCCAGCGAAATCACCGCCACTTCCGTCGTGCCACCACCGATATCCACCACCATGTTGCACGTTGGCTCCGTAATGGGCAGTCCCGCGCCGATGGCTGCTGCCATGGGCTCCTCGATGAGAAAGACTTCACGGGCACCGGCGCTTTCCGCCGATTCCCGCACGGCGCGCTTTTCCACCTGGGTGATTCCCGAGGGCACGGCGATGACGATTCGGGGCCGCACAAACGTCCTCCGGTTATGCACCTTGTGGATAAAATGGCGCAGCATCGCCTCGGTGACCTCAAAATCGGCGATCACCCCGTCGCGCATGGGCCGAATGGCTACGATGTTGCCGGGAGTGCGGCCTAACATGTTTTTAGCTTCCAAACCCACGGCCAGTACTCGGTTTTTCATCCGATTGTCGGTTCGCACCGCCACCACCGACGGTTCACTGAGCACAATTCCCTTGCCCTTGACATAGACCAATGTGTTTGCCGTTCCCAGATCGATGGCCAGATCGCTGGAAAAAACCCCTAACACAGCGTCCAAAAAAAGATTCATGGGTCCTCGTTCTCTCACGCCGCCAGGCGCGTGTTTTTGCGTGCTTCGCGATCTGCCCGCGCCGTATTTTCCGACAGAAAACCACCGGAAACCGCAATCGGGCCAGCCGACCATAGACATCTAAAGGATAAACCGGTACCAAAAATACTGATCCATGACAAGAGCAATCTGCAAAGCCTCTGGTCTGATACCAAAATATCGACCGAAAAATTCAATCGGAACCGCCTGAACGAGCCCATCATTCTAGGCTTCTCGCAAAGCCGCAAACAACGTCCAAGGACGCAAGGCCATCCATGATCGCATCATGGAGTCGAGGCCGAAACTCGCGAATCCGGTTGTTTTTCCGGCTGGGGTGCACCCGGTTGGTCAAAAGAATCACCGTCATGGCACGATCCACGTCGACCCAAAAAGAAGTGCCGGTAAAGCCCAGGTGCCCGACGCTGTGAGGTGAAAACCATCGACCGCTGCTCGAGTCCGGCAGACTTGGCCGGTCAAAGCCCAGGGCACGACCCCCGGGCCGGGCCGCAAAAAACTGGGACACCAGCTCCTTTGAAAAGACCCGATTCGCAACGTCGCCCCGAACAATGGCCAAAAGCGGGGAAAGCAGAGAAAAGACGGCTTCGGCGGTGCCAAACAGCCCTGCATGCCCGGCCACCCCGCCCTGAATCCAGGCATTTTCATCATGCACCTGGCCTTGGAGCACGCACCGCCGCCAGGGACAGTATTCGGTGGCGGCAAAAAACCGGCGTGAAACCGCCGGCGGGTCGGTGCCAGGAAAAAACAGGTTCTGGCTCCCGAAATGAGGGTACACGTGTTTTTCGACATAGCGATCCAGGTTAAGCCCCGATACGGTCTCGACAACCCATTCAAGAATCATGAACCCTAAGTCGCTGTATAAAAAACTTATACCGGTTAAAACG
>JBJKSK010000203.1:0-4244 GCA_046704125.1 Desulfobacterales bacterium
GTTTCAAGGACTGGATGTCAGCATCCAGTCCTTGAAACGTGCTTTCATGGTACGCCCGGCAGGATTCGAACCTGCGATCTTCAGCTCCGGAGGCTGACGCCCTATCCCCTGGGCTACGGGCGCATAATCAATTGTCCGCGCATGACATCCGAACAGGGGGCAAAGCTATCCGATGCCGTTTGAGAAGTCAAGCCACAAAACACGATTTTTTCAGCGCCGGGCCGCCAGGCCGGGAATCTTTCCCTGTTCGATGGCTTGCTTGGCCTCGCCCACCACGTAAAGAGAGCCGGCGATGCAGATGGCCTCATCGGGGCCGGCCGTTTCCACGGCATGGCGAAACGCACTTTCCACGTCCGGGTAGACCTCAATTTTCACGCCCCGGCCCACGGCCGCCTTTTCCAGGATTTCCGGGGCCAGTGCGCGATCAATAAGGGGCCGGGTGATGACCATGCGTTGGACCACAGGCAGCAGGCTATTGAGCATCTGCCGGTAGGGCTTGTCGTCGAGAATCCCCACCACCAGGGTGATGTTGCGCTCTGGGAGCCGTGTTTGGAGAAACCGGGCCAGATTGCGGGCGGCAATAAGATTGTGGGCGCCGTCAAGCAACACAAAAGGGCTGGTGCTCACCACCTCGAGCCTTCCCGGCCAATGGTTTTTTGCAAGCCCCTTGCGGATGGCGGTCTCGTCAATGGCCGGCTCAGTGGCCGCCAGCAGTTCGCATGCGGCGATTACCAGGGCGGCGTTGTCCACCTGGTAGCTGCCGTAAAGCCCCGTGCGCATCCCGTGCCAGCAATGCTTCAGGCCATAATAGGAAAAAGTGCCGTCCTTATGCCGGCGCACCCGGAAAGATTCGCCCAGTCGGTAAAGGGGCGCGGATCGCTGCTGAGCGATGGTTTGCAGCACCGCCATGGCCCTGGGTTGATGGACCCCGGTGACCACCGGGGTGGCCTGTTTGATGATCCCTGCCTTTTCCCCTGCAATTTCTGCCAATGTGGCTCCCAGATAGGCCTTGTGCTCGATGGAGAGGTTGGTGATGATGCTCACGGCCGGGTGTACGATGTTGGTGGCATCCAGCCGGCCGCCCATGCCGGTTTCAACGACCGCCCAGTCGATTCCGCTTTGCGCAAAAGCATGAAACGCCATGGCAGTGGCGTATTCGAAGAAGGTCATTTCACGCTGGTTGGAACGGGTGCGGGCCACGGCCTGGAAGGCCTCTACGGTGCCCGCGTCGGAAATGGGCTCCAGATCGATGCGAATGCGCTCGTTGAACCGCACCAGATGCGGTGAGGTATAGAGCCCGACCCGGTGTCCGGCGGCGTGCAAAATGGTGGCCAGGGCAGATGAAATGGAGCCCTTGCCGTTTGTGCCCGCCACATGGATGCAGTGAAATCGGTCCTGGGGGTTGCCCAGCTTCTGGAGGCTTTCGGAGATGACCTCCAAGCCGAGCTTGATGCCAAAGCGTCTCAGCCGATACATGGCCGAGAGACATGCGTCATAGCTATTCGGTAGAGTCATGGCCATAAAAAACCCGACAAGGAGCACGCCCCTGCCGGGTGGGAAACCGGAAACGGTTCCAATTAATGATAGCGGCTTCTGGCTACGGCAATCCGTTGCCGCCGCAAGGCTTCTCTTTGCTTGCGGCGCCTGTATTCACTGGGTTTTTCGTAACTTTTCTTCAGTTTCAGTCGTTTGAACAGACCATCATTTTGGATCTTTTTTTTCAAGATCCGCATGGCCTTTTCAAGGTCGTTGTCGAAAACCTTCACTTCAATTGCCTTCAAACGTATTCGCCCCTTTCGTTCCATCGGCTCTGCAAAGGGCCGCGATGGTTATTTATATCCCATATATGCAAAAAAGGATTCAGAGCAGCTGATAGCAAAAATATCGACGGGTGGCAACAAAAATATAGGCTACAGCTTGGATACCAGTTCTTCGGTGACATCCTTGACGCTGGGGCGACCGTCGAGGGTGATATATTTCATCGAGGCTCTTTTGGGGGCCAGATCTTTAAAGTAATAGGCCGAGGCCAGCGTCCCGGTTTCCGTGTCGTAATAAATGTCGTGCCGCTTGCCGATGGCGGCTTCGTCCTGATCGTCGGAGCGGGTTTTTAGTGCTGCGCCGCAGACCCGGCACTTGTCGCCGTTTGGCTTGATGGCATCGATATAGATGTTGTTGGGGTGATTGTTGTCCTTGACACACAGCCGCCGTCCCATGATCCGGTTTTTGGCTATCTCGCGGTCCAACAAAATTTCCACCACGATATCCAGGGCCATGCCGGCTTTTTTCAGGGCGTCATCTAGCTTGATGGCCTGATTTCTGTTTCTCGGAAACCCGTCTAACAACCACCCCCCCTTGCAGTCGTCTTGCTTGAGCCGGTCAAGAATCATGGGGATGGTGATCTCGTCGGGGACCAGATCGCCGCGATCAATGTAAGCCTTGGCTTTGGCACCGAGTTCTGTGCCCTTGGAAATGTTTTCCCGGAAAATGGCGCCCGATTCGATGTGGGGCGTCTTGTATTTGTCTTTCAGAATCGCCCCCTGGGTTCCTTTGCCGCTGCCGTTGGGACCAAAAAACAAGATGTTCATACGATTCTCCTTTCACTGAAAAAATAGATTGGGACAAACCATCCGGGTGACGTTCGATATTTTGCACGTGCGCGTGTAAAAAATTTTAAGGTGTGCCGTGATATTGGCAGGCTCCAGCCGTTGTGCGGTCACAGCTCAAGACCAGCGACCCTCAGTATGGCGGCATTAGTAGCCGAGGGAGGTCCGGATGTCAAGATTTTACATAATGCCGTGCAAAATCAAAAATTAAGATCGAAAATGTCTTGACATCCAAAGTTTCGTGATATAGTAACCCGCATAGTTAAATGAATGTGCCCACCCAATGGAGTTACAGCCATTTTTCGTCCATTTTTTATGCGCACTCTTGTTTTCCCATAATTCCCAGTTCAGTATGAACCCATCTCTGATTTCCGCCGACAGGAGTAGCATCACGAGGACCGATTTTTTCGTGGTTGAAGCACCGTTGTATTGACAGGCAGCATCGGGTTTGCCGAATTGTGGATGGAGCGTGCGCGAAAACCCCGGCGTTTTGCAAGGCGCCGGTGCGCCGGGCCACCATGCCGGAAAAACAAAAATTGAATGGGGTATTTGCTTCATGAACATCGTTGAGTTAAAAGACAAAAAGATCAGTCAGCTGGCCCAGCTGGCCCGGGAGTTCAACATCGAAGGGGCGGCGGGGATGAGAAAACAGGAGCTTGTATTTGCCCTGCTTCAGGCTCAGATCGAAAAAGACGGATTGATCTACGGGGAGGGCACCCTGGAAATCTTGCCTGACGGGTTCGGGTTTTTGAGGGCACCGGACTATAACTACCTGCCCGGCCCCGATGACATTTACGTGTCTCCATCTCAGATCCGGCGCTTCAATCTCCGCACCGGGGACACGGTATCGGGTCAGATCCGCCAGCCTAAGGAATCTGAGCGCTATTTTGCCTTGCTCAAGGTCGAAGCAATCAACTACGAAGACCCCGAGGTGGCCCGGGAAAAGATCCTTTTCGACAACTTGACCCCGCTTTACCCGGACCGAAAGGTCAATCTCGAGATTGATCCGAAAAATTACTCGAACCGGGTCATGGACCTGATGACGCCCATCGGTTTCGGCCAGCGGGGTCTGATCGTGTCTCCTCCCCGATCTGGCAAGACCATGCTCATGCAGACCATCGCCAATGCCATCGTGGCCAACCACAAGGATGTCGTGATGTTTGTCCTGCTCATCGACGAACGTCCTGAAGAGGTCACGGATATGGAACGCTCTGTGAAAGCCGAGGTCATCAGCTCGACCTTCGATGAGCCGGCAGAGCGCCACGTTCAGGTGGCCGAGATGGTCATCGAGAAGGCCAAACGGCTAGTGGAGCATAAAAAGGACGTGGTGATTTTGCTCGACAGCATCACTCGTCTGGCCCGCGCGTATAACTCGGTGGTGCCGCCTTCGGGTAAGATCCTCTCCGGCGGTGTGGACTCCAACGCGCTGCAGCGCCCCAAGCGGTTTTTCGGTGCGGCCCGAAACATCGAGGAAGGCGGCAGCCTGACCATCATCGCCACCGCGCTCATCGACACGGGAAGCCGTATGGACGAGGTGATTTTCGAAGAATTCAAGGGAACCGGCAACATGGAGATTCAACTGGATCGGCGTCTGGCGGATAAGCGGATGTTTCCCGCCATTGACATCAAGAAGTCCGGTAC
>JBJKSK010000204.1:0-8016 GCA_046704125.1 Desulfobacterales bacterium
TGTTCTTTAACAACCGATTTTAATCTTGGTACATATTGGTTACGGAAAAGTGAATTCCGGTTGTTATCCGTTCTTTCCGGGGCCTGAAAAAATGGAGGCCATACTGACAACGAAATGGCGATGCATGATGCCGACTCATTGAAGATGCTAAAGTAAACGAGAGAATTGAGAAGTAAAAACGGAGCCGCTTCGAAGGTGGCAAACCGCTTGCCTGAATAACTCCGGTTGCTCTTCCCGGCGATGGGAATTCGTCGGCGCTTTCAACATTTTTCCCGACCGCCTGCTCATCTCCCTGGCGCAACCATGCCCCTGTGATCGCCCTTGCCCATATTGTCGGCTTCCAATAAGCACAGCGTGGCCTTAAATCGCGGCCAGGATGACTGAGGCCATCGCTTCGGGGGGTACGAACAACGGGTGGCCCCCCTCCTTTACCGCCGGTGATGACGCCCTTGGCGTGACCATCGCGGCGAGGTTTTTTCCGGTTCGGGCTCACCCGCGCCAATTGACATCGAATAAGGATACAGGTTGATTAAATTTAAACTTATGGAGGTTGTCGCATGAACGATAAACTGAAAGTGGCGGTTCTGGGCACAGGTCAGATGGGATCGGGAATTATCAGGCTTTTGACGCGCAAACAGGGCATTGAACTCGTCGGGGTACACGGAAGGCGGGCCGATCGGGCCGGCGTCGACGTGGGGGAGGCGATCGGACTCGGCCAAAAGGTGGGAGTTGCGCTCACCGCCGATCTTTCCGCCATGCTGTCATCGGCAAAGCCGGATGTGGTAATCCAGGCGACCTGCTCCAAGGTCGAACAGGCCGCCGATGAAATCAAAACCGTCGTTCAAAGCGGCGCCAATGTCATATCCATTGCCGAGGAAATGGCGTTTCCCGCCTATGAAGCGCCCGGGCTCTCCAGGCAGATTCACCAGCTTGCCCTGGAAAACCAGGTGACAGTGGTTGGAACGGGCATCAACCCCGGTTTCGTCCTGGATCTGCTGGTGATTGCCCTGACAGGGGTCTGCTACAGCGTGGAATCGATCACGGCCCGGCGGATCAACGATTTGTCTCCCTACGGCCCCTCGGTCCTGACCACCCAAGGGGTGGGCATCACGCCCGAGGCCTTTAAAAAGGGTGTCCAGGACGGATCGGTGGTCGGCCACTTCGGTTTTTCGGAATCCATCAGCATGATCGCCACGGCCCTGGGCTGGAAGATCGACAAGATCGAACAGACACGCGAACCGATCGTTTCCAAGGTTCACCGGGAGACTCCCTTTGTGAAGATCGAACCGGGCCTGACCGCGGGTTGCACGCATACGGCCAAGGGCTACATGGGCGGCAAACCGGTCATTCACCTGATTCACCCCCAGCAGGTGCACCCGCACCTGGAAAACGTGCAGACCGGTGACTATATCGAAATCAAGGGCGAGCCGGACGTCAATTTTTCCAGCGGCCCTGAAATACCCGGCGGCATCGGCACGATCGCCCTGGCGGTGAACATGATTCCCCATGTGGTGTGCAGTCTTCCGGGATTGAAAACAATGGCGGAGCTTCCGGTGCCGGCGGCCATCATGGGGGATGTGCGCCAACTGATCGCAGACCGGAAACACAGCCTGTAGAGTGTCTCACATTTAGGGGGGAAACCATGACGGAACGCGCAGTGAAAAACACATGGGTGGAAATCGGCGGCGTCGTGCTTCAAAAAGGCCAGCGCGCGCCGAATCTGCCCGATGATACCACACAAGTCCCTTTGGAAATGCGGGTTAAGGGATTTCTGTGCCATGACGCTGAAAAAGGATCGGAAGCTGAAATCATAACGGCCACGGGGCGCACGGTCAGGGGCCGGCTTACCCGGATCAACCCGGAGTACAGCCATATGTTCGGCAGGCCCGTTGCCGAGCTTTCTCCAATAGCCGGAGAGATCCGCAGCATCCTCCGGGAAAGGAGAAACGCGTCATGAGTACGGATTCCTATAAAGCGATAATGGATCAAAAAGCGGAAATCATGCGCTCCTCGGTTGGCATCGATTATCAGAAATACACCACCGGGGCGCTTTCTTTCGATTACGAGGCCATGCTCAATGACACCGGTTACGACCTGGCCGCCATCCGCGATATCCAGGGCCAGACGGCCGTAGGCGACACGCCGCTGGTGGAATTAAAGAACCTGACCCAACTCGTGCGTGCCGTGTCCGAACCGGGCCGGGGCGCGCGGCTTTTCGTCAAGGACGAGGCGGCCAATCCGTCGGGTTCGTTTAAAGACCGCCGGGCGTCTCTTTCGGCCTTCGAGGCCAAAAGGAAAGGCTACAAGGGGATCGCGGCGGCAACCAGCGGCAACTACGGCGCCGCTGTGGCCTCCCAGGCCGCCAAGGCCGGGCTGGGCTGCATCATCGTACAGGAAGCCTTCGACAGCAAAGGGGTCGCCCAGCCGGAGATCGCCGAAAAAACGCGGGCCTGCGAGGCCTATGGCGCCGAAGTCGTCCGGTTGTCCGTGGGACCGGAGCTGTTTTACTATTTCCTGATCCTTTTGAAGGAGACCGGGTATTTCAACGCCTCCCTGTATACCCCCTACTCCATCCTGGGCATTGAAACCCTGGGATATGAACTGGCCGCGCAGGTGAAAGCGCGCGAGGGGCGTTTCCCGGATGTGGTGGTGGCCACTCATGCCGGCGGCGGCAATGTGACCGGCACGGCCCGGGGACTGATCAAGGCAGGGGCGGCCAACACCCGGGTGGTGGCCGCCAGTGTGGACTTGTCGGGCCTTCACATGGCTTCTGACCGGGATTTCAACCGCAAGTCCTTTACCACGGGGCATACCGGTTTTTCCGTCCCGTTTTCCACCTGGCCGGACCGGGCCGATGTTCCGAGAAACGCGGCCCGGTCGCTTCGGTATATGGACCGGTTCGTCACGGTGACCCAGGGTGAGGTGTTTTACATGACCGAAGCCCTGGCGGCCATCGAAGGCATGGAAAGAGGCCCGGCCGGAAACACCTCTCTTGCCGCCGCGTTTGCGATCGCCCGGGAAATGGACCGGGAAAGCATCATCGTTGTCCAGGAGACCGAATACACCGGCGCAGGCAAACACCCCCTGGGCCAACTGAACCTGGCCAAGCAGATGGGAATCGATGTCCGCCGGGGGGATCCCAGGGAAAACCGGCCGGGGAAAGCCATCGTCATCCCGGAACATCCGTCTCAGATCAGCGCCGCCGAAATGGACCTGGACCGCATCCGGCGCTCCTATTTGCGAAACGCCCTGGATTCGCTTCCGCAAGGCGCGCAGATCACCCAGACGGATATTGCGTTTCTGGCCGCCGAAACCAAATCAGACCAAACCTATGTCAGGGAGGCCATCGAGGTCCATGAAAGAAAGAAAAGATGACTTCAGCGCCAAGCGGAAACATTTGCAGAACATGTCCGACGCGCAATTGCATGAGCATTTCTGGTCCCTGGTAGATCGGCTGGTCCAGCCGCTGGCGCAAGAGGCCCGGACCCACACCTCGCCTTCTATTGAGCGGTCAGTCCTGCTTCGCATGGGATTTTCGAGCCTGGAAACCAAGCCGCTGGTAAACCAGATGCTGGAAAGGGGATTGCTGGGTCACGGCGCGGGCCGCCTGGTTCTGGAACTGGCCCAAAAGAAAGGCATTCCCGTGAGGCAAGCGGGTTTGGGCTTGATCGAAGGCAAATACTGGGAGGAGTTGGCCGTATGAAACGATTGGCGCCCAATGAAAAAATCGACGTTCCTGAGATTCTCAAGGACCTGGATCACTACCGGCCGAAACGCAAGGGCTGGACTTGGCGCAAACCGGTTAAGCATCAAAAAACGGGGCCTTTTGAGCTGAGGGACACCTCCGAGAACCTGGCGCATTCGGTGCCGCTGCCCTCGGCCCATTATTTTGACGGCATCGATCCGCAGTGCGACTTTGTCATCACCACGGAAATCGCCTCGGGCCGGTTCGAGGACGACATCCGGCGGATGCGCATGGCCGCATGGCACGGGGCCGATCATCTCATGGTGATCCGCACCGCCGGCCAGTCCCATTTCGACGGCCTTATCGAGGGCACGCCGGAAGGCGTCGGCGGCATACCCATTTCCCGAAAACAGATCCGCGCCTCCCGCAAGGCGCTTGATTTGATCGAAGCGGAAGTCGGCCGGCCCATCAATTTGCACTCCTATGTCAGCGGTGTGGCCGGGCCGGAAATCGCGGTGATGTTTTCAGAAGAAGGCGTAAACGGCGCCCACCAGGACCCCCAGTACAACGTGCTGTATCGAAACATCAACATGCACCGGTCCTTCGTGGACGCCGCCGAGGCCAAGACCCTCATGGCCGATTCCCGGATTCTCCAGATCGACGGCGCCCACAATGCCAATGCCACGGCCAAGGAAGCCTGGAAGGTCATGCCGGAGCTGCTGGTGCAGCACGCCATCAACTGCGCGTTTTCCCGCGCCGCCGGCATGCCCAGGGAAAATATCGCCCTTTCCACGGTGCCGCCCACGGCGCCGCCGGCGCCCAAGCTGTGGCTGGACCTGCCCTATGCGATCGCCCTGCGCGACCTGTTCAACGGATATAAATTCAGGGCGCAGCAAAACACCCGGTACATGGAAGCCGACATGACCGAAGCCACCATCACCCATGTCCTGGACACCCTGATTTCCCGGATGACTTCCGCCGACATCCAGAGCACGATCACCCCCGATGAGGGCCGAAACGTTCCCTGGCACTACAACAATATCCTGGGGGTGAACACGGCGCGCCAGGCGCTCATGGGATTGGACGGCCTGATGGAGATGGTCGATCTGAAAAAAGAGGGGCACCTGCCCGAAAAGGTCCGGGAGCTAAAGGAACGCGCCGTGTTGTTCCTCGAAGAAATCGCTGAAAAGGGCGGTTATTTCGCGGCCGTGGCCCATGGCCAGTTCGTGGATTCGGGCTGCTTCCCGGAAAGAAACAATGACGGCATCGCCCGGGATCCCAGCGGCGGCGTGTCCGCGGGCACCATCATCAAACGGGAACCGGGTTACGGGGCGCCGGTGTGCAGCCACTTCGGCGACAACCGTTATTCGGGCAAGGCCTGCGAAGCCTACGGGGGATGCACGCTGTGCGATCCATCCAAAATCGTTTACATCGATGAACTGGATGAAACCGACAACGTCCACAACCGGCTCCATAAGCCGTTGGCGGAAAAAGCCGCAGGCCTGGTGCGGCCGGAAGTCCAGTGGGCCGGGGACGGCATCGTTTGCGTCACGCTCTTTGTGCCGGAGGAGCCACGGGTTGCCGAAGCCGCCGCCCTGGAAATGGCCCGGAAAATGGGGCTCACCGAGCCCGAGGTGATCAGCCGCCGGCTGATCCACCCGGCGGAAGGGTCCCTGTTCGAGGTCAAGGGCGTGCTGGATTATGCCGTGGAAAAGAGCAAACTGGTAATCCCCGAGGAAGAAGAAACCCTTCCGGACAGTGAAATCGAAGCCTATGTAAGGCCGCGTGAAATTCACGTGATCGCTGCTACCGTCGGCGAGGACGAGCATTCGGTGGGCATGCGGGAGATCATCGATATCAAGCACGGCGGCCTGGAAAAGTATGCATTCCACTGCCATTACCTGGGCACTTCGGTGCCGGTTTCAAAGGTGCTGGACGCTGTACAGGAAACCGGTGCCAAGGCCGCGTTGATCTCCACGATCATCTCCCACAACGACATCCACCGGGTCAATATGCGGCGGCTTCATGATTTGGCCATTGAGCGCGGCATACGTGACGGCCTGATCCTGATCGCCGGCGGCACTCAGGTCAATGACGCCATGGCCGTGGAATGCGGGATGGATGCCGGATTCGGCAGGGGGACCAAAGGAAAGCATGTGGCAAGCTTTATTGTCGGGAAGATGACCGGCCGGAAAAGCCATCAGGCCGGATGATTAACGCGGTTCAACAGGGATTGTACCAGGAGGCCGTCTTGAAAAAAAAATTGGAGTCTATCTTGGTGCTGGGTTTGGGAAAAGTCGGGACCCTGGTGGGCGTTTTGCTGGATAAGACCGGCTTTAAAGTTACCGGCGCAGACCTTCACCCGAAAGCCGGTCATGCTTTTGAGACCAAAGCGCTCGATGTCACGGATATCGCCCAGGTCGCAGAAATGATGCAAGCCCATGATGCCGTGGTTTCGTGTCTCCCATATCATTTCAACCTGGAAATAGCCACCCGCGCGTGTCAACATGAGATCCATTATTTTGATCTGACCGAAGATGTTCCCACAACCAAAGGAATAATCAAATTGAGTAAATCGGCAAAGTCCATTTTGGCGCCGCAATGCGGTTTGGCGCCTGGATTCATTGCCATCGTCGGTGCCGATTTGGCGGCAAACTTTGAAAAGGTCAGGAGTCTTAAACTGCGGGTCGGCGCTCTTCCTCAGAACCCGACGGGACTGTTGGGCTATGCCTTCAACTGGTCACCGGAAGGCGTGGTGAACGAATATTTGAATGACTGCGAAGTCATCGAAAACGGCGTTCAGAAATGGATATCGCCGATGGAATGGATCGAGAGACTGGTCATTGACGGTATTCAATTGGAGGCTTTCACCACCTCGGGAGGATTGGGCACGATGTGCGAGACCTATCTGGGGCGAATTGAAAATCTGGATTACAAAAGCATCCGTTACCCCGGGCATGTGCAATTAATGAACTTTTTCTTTCACGAATTGCTGCTGCGGGAAAACCGGAAACTGGCCGGCGAGATTTTAACGAATGCGAAACCAACGGTAAAGCAGGATGTCGTGTATATCCACGCCTCGGCCGAGGGATTGCAGCACCGGCAACTCATTCGCGATGAATTTGTTAAAGCCTACTACCCCCTGAACATCGGTGACCGATTTTGGAGTGCGATTTCCTGGACAACCGCCGCCTCGGTATGCGCCATCATAGAGATGTCCCGCAACGGCGCGTTGCCGGACAAAGGGTTTGTAAAACAGGAGATGATCTCCCTGTCGGCGTTTCTCAAGACAAACAACGGGCGTCTGTACAATTTGGAACCCCATGGCGGAAGCATCTTATCTTGAGCATAACACTCGCAGCCGGGTTTCGCGGGGCTATGCGTTTTAAACCACGTAATTGCCGTCTTTTTCCATCACAGACAGTCAGCTAAGCCATGAAACATGCAGAAATCCTTGTCGCCGATATCGGCAGCACCATAACGAAACTCAGCGCCTTTTCAGGACTGCGTGACGGGAAAAATCCCTGTTTCCTGGGCCAGGGGCTGGGTCTGACCACCGTTTCCGATGGCGATGTGGCCCTGGGGCTCTCGGCGGCCAGGAAAGATCTGGAAACCCGCTTCGGCGTCGATACGCGGGGCGCTGCCCTGATGGCCGCATCATCGGCCGCCGGGGGGCTGCGGATGACCGTGCACGGCTTAACCCGTGACATGACGCTGCGGGCAGCCCGGGAAGCCTCTTTGGGGGCCGGAGCCATCGTTGCTTTCACCACCGCCGGCAAAATTTACCCGGACGCCATGGAAGCGATTCGCCGAATCAAACCCAACATTATTCTCCTGGCAGGGGGCGTCGATTACGGAGAACGTGAAATCGTCCTGGCCAATGCCCATAGTCTGGCTTCGTTGAAACCGGATGCCCCCATTGTATATGCCGGCAATAAAGCCGTCAGCAGTGAAATCAGGGGGGTGTTCCAATCAGCCGGCGTACGGGTATTTGTCGTGGAAAACGTGTATCCGCGCATCGATGAACTCAATGTCGATCCCGTTCGCAGGGTCATTCAGGACGTGTTCGCCCGGCATATCGTCACGGCGCCGGGCATGGAAAACATCGGGAAAATGGTCCAGGATGATATTATCCCCACGCCCGGCGCGGTTCTGCGCTCCACCGAGATCTTGGCCGAGATCATGGGCGATGTGATGACTGTGGACGTGGGCGGTGCCACCACGGACGTTCATTCGGTAACCGAAGGCTCGCCCGAGCTGTCAAAAAAGATGATAGCCCCGGAACCGCGATCCAAGCGGACCGTGGAAGGCGACCTGGGGGTCTTTATCAA
>JBJKSK010000205.1:0-4728 GCA_046704125.1 Desulfobacterales bacterium
GGCTGGTTCTTCCTGAAGCGCATATTCATTCCATTGCCATCGGTGACACCGTATCGGTCCATATAGAAGCCGTAAAAGCAACCTCCATTGAAGGCAGAATCCGGACCATTGACCCGGCAGCCGATCCGTCAAGCCTTTCATTTAAGGTGAAAGTGGCCCTGCCCGACATGCCGGGGCTTCGCTCCGGCATGTTTTCAAGGGTGTCGATTCCTGTCGGTGATGCCGGCATGATCCTGATACCCAACTCGGCCATCGTCCATTTTGGTGAACTGACCGGGGTTTTTCTCGTGGATCAAAAGGGAATCGCCCGCTTCCGTCTGATTCGAACCGGACGCATCTTCGGTCCACAGGCGGAAATCGTTTCCGGACTTTCCGGAGGTGAAACCTACGTGGTTCAGCCGCCTATTGCACTTGCTGACGGTGCAAAGGTGGAGGCGGTAAAATGAGGAACATAGGACCGGCAGGGCGTATTGCCAGATTATTCACCGACTCGAAACTGACACCCCTTGTCATCATCGCCGGGCTCCTTCTCGGTATCGCTTCCCTCATCGCATTGCCCCGACAGGACAACCCGCAGATCATAGTGCCGATGATCGATGTTTTCGTCCGCATGCCCGGAGCTTCCGCCAAGGAAGTGGAACAGCGTGTCACCGACCCGATGGAAAAGCTGATCTGGGAAATACCGGGGATCGAATACGTGTACTCCATGTCGAGTCCGGGGCTTTCCATGGTAACGGCCCGGTTTTATGTGGGGGAAAATGAAGAGCAAGCGATTGTCCGGCTGCAATCCAAACTGATGGCCAATTACGACAAGATTCCCTACATGGTCACCCCGCCGCTGATCAAACCCCGGTATATCGACGACGTTCCGATCATGGCGCTCACCTTCTGGAGTAAAACGGCCGATTCCTATACCCTTCGCCGCGTGGCCGACGAGGTGAAGGAGATCGTAAGCCGGGTCCGAAACGTTTCGAACACACAGGTCATCGGCGGCGGAAGCCGCCAGGTGGCGGTCCGGCTGGACCCGGTCCGGCTGGCCGCCTATCACCTGGATGGAATGCAGATTAAAAGGATGCTTCTGGGCGCCAACATGTCGGCGCATGCCGGTAGTTTTCCCAGCACCAAAGGAGAAGTCCTGGTTCAGGTGGGCGGTTTCTTGAAAAACGTCGATGATGTCCGGCAGGTGGTCGTTGGGGTATATAACGGCCAGCCGGTCTATCTGCGCGATGTCGCCACCATTTCCGACGGCCCGCCGCAACCGGCTGATTATGTCTTTTTCGGAACCGGCCCCCAAGCCCGGGAAAAAGGAATTGAAGCCACTGCTTCGCGCATGGGTGAATTCCCCGCCGTCACCCTGACCATCGCAAAACGCAAGGGCAGCAATGCCGTCACCATTTCCGAAGAAGTCCTGAAACGGATCCACACTTCCTTTGGGAAATTCATGCCGAGCAACATCCACATGACGATCACGCGAAACTATGGGGAAAGCGCCAACGAAAAGGCGAACGAACTGATGTTTCACATGCTGCTTGCCGTGCTTGCCGTGACCGTTTTGATCTGGATCACACTTGGTGCGCGGGAATCCGGAATCGTTGCGCTGGCCATTCCGGTCACCCTGGCCCTGACGCTGGCCGTCTTTTATCTGCTGGGATATACCCTGAACCGGATCACGCTGTTTGCTCTGATCTTTTCTATCGCGATCCTCGTGGATGACGCCATCGTGGTCGTGGAAAATATCGTCCGTCACGTTCGATTACCGAAAAATCAGGATCGCCCAATCTCTGCCATCGCCGCTGAGGCCGTCGGGGAGGTTGGCAATCCAACCATCTTGGCCACGTTCGCGGTTATCGCCGCCATTTTGCCCATGGCGTTTGTGCGAGGCCTGATGGGGCCATACATGCGGCCCATACCGGTGGGCGCATCGGCCGCCATGGTATTTTCTCTCCTTGTCGCCTTTATCGTCACGCCATGGGCCGCCATCCGTTTGCTGAAACGGAAACCGTCGGCAGGTGTCGAACATGGGGAGGAAAAGAAAGGCTGGTCGGCACGGTTATACCGGCGCATCATGGATCCGCTAATCCACAACCCAAGATGGAGATGGCTTTTCCTGGTATCGATAGTTGTCTTGTTGCTGGCGTCATGCGCTCTGGTGGGTTTTGGACTCGTCACCGTCAAGATGCTTCCCTTTGACAATAAAAGCCAATTCCAGGTGTTGATCAACATGCCGGATTCGGCCACGCTGGAAGACACAGCCGCCGCCGCGCTGGCAATGGGCGAATATCTCAAGACCGTCAACGAGGTGACCGATTACGAGACTTACGTGGGGACAGCGGCTCCCATCACTTTCAACGGGCTAGTACGGCATTATTACTTGCGGCACAGTCCGAGCCTGGCCGATATTCATGTCGATCTCGTCAACAAAGCTGACCGCGAAGAACAAAGCCACCAGATTGCAGGGCGTGTCCGTCCCGCGCTACAAGCCATTGCCGACAGGTTCCATGCCCGGGTCAAGGTGGTGGAGATGCCGCCGGGTCCACCGGTGATGGCCCCCCTGGTTGCGGAGGTCTACGGGCCGAATTACGACCAGCAGCGCAAGATCGCCAAAAAGATCATGAACATCTTTGAACACACCGACGAGGTCGTGGGTGTGGACTGGTACCAGAAATCCAGTCAGCCGAGATACCGGATCCAGGTAGACCAGGAAAAGGCCGCGCTGCTCGGCATTTCAGTGGCCCGGATCACCCAGACCATATCCATGCTGGTAAGCGGCGAAAAAGTCGGCCTCCTGCACCTGCCGCAGGAAAGAGAAGACGTCAATATCCTGGTCAAGCCTTTTCTGGCGGACCGTGCGGGTATCTCAAGGATCACGGCGTTCAAAGTGCCATCAGCCAATGGAAAGCTGATACCCCTGTCGGAACTGGTGAGGATCAAAAAAATCCAAATCGACCAAAGCATATACCATGAAAACCTGATGCCGGTCGTTTATGTCATCGGTAACGTGGCCGGAAAACGGGACAGCCCCGTATATGCCATGATAAACATGTGGCACCGAATCAATTCCATCCAGGTGCCAGGCGGATATCACGTCGAACAGCGCCTCACCAGTCACCCGAATACCGACAGTCGCTATACCGTGTTGTGGGGAGGCGAATGGCATATTACCTACGAGGTGTTCCGGGATCTGGGGATAGCCTTTGCCGTGGTGCTGGTGTTGATCTTTATCCTGGTGGTCGGGTGGTTCCGGTCGTATATAACCCCGCTTGTCATCATGACGGTAATACCCTTTTCGCTTATCGGAATACTGCCGTTGCACTGGGCATTGGGGGCGTTTTTTACGGCTACATCCATGATCGGGTTCATTGCCGGAGCCGGCATTGTCGTGCGCAATTCCATTATCCTCGTTGACTTCATCGAGCTTCGCCTCTCCGAAGGGATGCCGCTGGACGAAGCCGTGATCGATGCCGGCGAGGTCCGGTTTCGTCCCATGATGCTGACGGCCGCGGCCATCGTGGTGGCGGTGTCACCGATTCTGTTTGATCCGATCTTTCAGGGGATGGCGATTTCCCTGATGGCCGGTGAAGTTGCGGCACTGACTTTTTCCATGATGGCCGTGCCGGTTCTTTACTATCTTGACAAACGTTGGGAGCATGCGCATTCTTCGGCCGGACCGGTTCAGGTAAAATAGCGGATAGGGCCGCAAAGGCGGTGGCCAAGAGGTCGGCGGATGCAAGGGCTATCTGATGAAGAGCTCGAAATTCGAATCGATTGGATTCGATTGTCTCATAAACCATAACAGGAGAGGAAGAGATGAAAAAAATTTTGTTCGCATTGCTTATGGTGATGTTCCTGGCCGGCGGTGCCGCGGCTGCGGAACTGTCCGTGCAGACCATCACCATGGCCAAGGGGATTGCCCATCGAAGCCCCGTTGGGCCGGGCACCACGTTTGCCGCAAATGTCGGGATGCTGTATTGTTTTACTAACATCGTTGGCGGTGCGCCGGGCACGGAGATAACTCAAGTCTGGTACCACAACGGCAAGAAGATGACCAGTATACCGCTGAAAGTTAATGCGGCGCGATGGCGGACCTGGTCTTCCAAAAAGATCCTTCCATCGATGACCGGAAAATGGAAAGTTTCCGTGGTTTCCGGAAATAAGGTGCTCTCCAGTGTGGATTTTTCCATCAAATAATTCGGTAAGCCGGTTGACCGTAATCCGCTAACCTGCTTGGAGCCGCCAATTTTAGGGTATGACGGCTCCAAGTCCTTCATTTTTCCCGTGCGACGGGTCAAACAATGCCTGCCGTAGGAGCAGGGAGGCACCATGTACTGCCCCAAATGCCGAGTGGAGTACATCGATGGCGTGACGCAATGCGCCGATTGTGAAATGTCCTTGGTGAAGGATTTGCCTGAAGAACCCGAAGCGGATCTGACCTACGTGGATCTGGAGACGGTTTTTTCCACCAACGATCAAGGAGAAATCGCCCTAGTCAAGGCAATTCTGGATGGAGAAAATTTCGAATACCTGGTCCAAGGGGAAATCATGACGCAAGTGGGTGCACAACCGGTGCGATTCATGGTTCCTAAAATTCACCTGCGGCGGGTCAAAAAACTGCTCAAAGACTTCATTTAAAGCGAAATATTCATTATCTAAGTTCAGGCAACCCGCCGATGCTGGCGTCTTGCCAGTACAGGGCGCAGACTTCCCGCCATCGTTTCCGTCCATATGGAC
>JBJKSK010000206.1:0-3019 GCA_046704125.1 Desulfobacterales bacterium
CCATCAGCGCGGGCATCAAACGGTTTTCCAGAAGGTTTTCGGAAGGCTGCGCCCCTTTCCCATCCAGGTACAGCAGCAAATCGGTGAGATTACCCATCTTTCCACCGACATCCACGTGCTCGATGGTCTGTAAAAAGACATGGCCGACCGTGACCATGAACGGGTCCATTTCTGCCGATCCATATTGCTTGCAGTTTATTTCCGACAGCATGAGGCGACAGCCCATGGGCCGCCACGGATAAACGGGGCAAACGTGGGCCTCCAGCAGGGGACAGGCCCCCCAGGAAACCTCGATCCTTTCTTCGGGCAGATCTTCGCCCCGGAGGCAGCGGGCAGCCATGTCGTTGGTGGTGACAGCCGGCCGGAACCGCGGCAGTGAAGCCGCCTCAACCACTTTGGCCAGCAGCCGTGATCGTGTTTCTGAATTCAGGTGTTCCAGGATATACCGGCCCTCCAGGGTGGTCATCGTCACGTTTCGCGTTCAGCACGGATCACATCCCCGATGGCAGGCCACGGAAAGCTGGCTGAAACCATTTTCGTAGACTTCGTATATGCGTTTCAACACCCGCCGTTTTTCGTCGGCTTCCCGGCTATGGGCAAGAGCGGATTCACGGATGGTCATGACGGCACCTTAATTTTGATAACCCGAATTTTCATTGGACGTCAACACGTTGCCGGCGGCGCTAGGGATGCAACCGGATATCGATCATCAGCCATCAATGACAAATCACAAAGGAAGCGTCATGGCAAGTCCCGTCTATTTCATCGACCTGAGGGCCACCTACAAAGAAAGTCTGGTGGAAAAATTTGGACGGCTGCTGGACACCGCAGGGCTGCCTCAGGCCGTCAAGGATCGAGATCTTGTGGCCATCAAACTGCATTTCGGCGAGAGGGGAAACACCGCCTTTATCCGGCCCGTCTTTCTTTCCAAAGCCGTGGCGAAGGTAAAAGCCGCCGGCGCCACCCCCTTTCTCACCGATGCCAACACGCTTTATGCCGGCACCCGCAGCGATGCGCCCCATCACTTGACCACGGCCATCGCCAACGGATTTGCCTATGCAGTGGTCGACGCCCCCGTCGTCATTGCCGACGGTCTGCGCGGCAAAAGCGAAACCGCTGTGGGCATCGACGGCAGCCGTTTCAAGCAGGTGTTTATCGGATCCGAGATCGTCTCAGCCGATGCGCTGATATCCATCGCCCATTTCAAGGGCCACGAATTGGCTGGATACGGTGGAACGATCAAAAACCTGGGGATGGGTTGCGCCTCCCGCAGGGGCAAGCTGGCCCAGCATTCCACGGTCAGCCCCAAGGTCCAGAAAAGACGCTGCGTCGGCTGCGGAGACTGCGTGGGACGATGCTCCCAGGGGGCCTTGGCCGTAATAGAGAAAAAGGCGCACATCGACAGTGACCGCTGCATCGGATGCGGGGAATGCATCCTGATCTGCCCTAACGGAGCCATCCAGATCCAGTGGAATCAGTCGGTGCCAGTCTTTCTGGAAAACATGGTGGATTACACCCAGGGGGTATTGCGGGAAAAAGAAGGCAAGACGGTCTTTGTCAACTTTCTGACCGACGTCTCGCCTGGCTGTGACTGTCTACCTTACAATGATGCACCCCTGGTGCGAAATATCGGAATTTTGGCCTCCACCGATCCGGTGGCCATCGATCAGGCTTCTGTGGACCTGGTCAACGCCCAGCCGGCTAACCCGGACTGCTGCCTGGAGAAAAACCGGGATCCCGGAGCCGACAAATTCAGAGGACTCTATCCCGAGGTGGCCTGGGAGCATCAACTAATTTACGCTCAATCCCAGGGGTTGGGAAGCAGAGAATACGCGCTGAAAAAAATTTGAAATTCAGGAGCCCGCACCGCCGCCGGCTTCTGACCGGTTTGAACGTTGATGAAACTTTATGAAGTTTCATTCCGGGCAGCCGGCATTTAGGTTCCGGGCACGGCCAGCAAGCCGATTATCCGGCGGACCTTTTCCGGGGCGATAAAGGCTGAAAAAACCGGCGCCTGCCGGGCATCCAGGGCGGTAATACGAAAGTGATCCTGAGAATCGACCCCGGTATGCATCGTGCACTGGTCTCCCAGCTCCCGGAAACCATGGTAGGCCATCCGGTACCAGAAGCTTTGCTCCAGGGCCTGTCTTCGAGTCTGAAGCCCTCGGGCCATCACCACACGTTCGGTTTCCGTCAGGGTCAAGCGCGAAAGCTGATTGAGGATGTCGCTGCGGGAAAACGCACTGCCAGTTTCCAAGGCTTCGCAACATCGTTCGCAAAACCGAACCGAATCGCTTCCCGTGGTCAAATAAGTGCATAAAAGCTTGCCCCGCGTGTCGTAGACATAAATGGCCGGATCACGGGGGACCCGTTTGACCTTCACGGTATGCGGGGTATCCCGGCAGCCCTCGGCTAAAACCGCCGCGATCTCGTACCAGAGGCTGTTGCGGAAAGAACCACCCAGATCAGGCCAACCCAGCACAGACCTGTGGGCCTTATAGGTGGAAGAAAGCCGGAGCATGTGCCGGCAGGTTTGAGACGCCCATCGGCTGCAGGTACAGGACCGGTAAGCGGTATCCCCATGAGCCCCGATGACCATTATCGCCACTCCGGGACTCGCATCCTCTGCAGATGGCACCAGTGCTATGGCGTTTCGATGGTACTCCAGCCATTCCGCGGCCAAGGGCCCTGATTCTCGATCGGGCTTCTCAATGGATGTCTTTACCGCTTTTTTCCCGTGCCTGGTGGTGTATCCTGAAGGGTCATCCATCCCCGTAGAACCTCTCATGCGTGCAGGGCCTGTCTGTCTGAATGGTTTCAATTTCAGATATCGACGATTCCGACGATCTGACGACTGAAAATTTAAGAGAGTCGCCTACAGGCTGTCAAGAAAAACCATCGAGGAGCGAAAAGAAGTCGACGATTTTAGCATTTCCCAAAACCTTTTGTTTCACGCCAAGCCGCCAAGAAAGCGCAAAGGACCCAAAGAATCTTCGCCTTCTCACAGAGACTCAGGGCT
>JBJKSK010000207.1:0-5099 GCA_046704125.1 Desulfobacterales bacterium
CTGCCACCACCGAAAGTTCTTCTAGGCTGATGTCTGTCTGGCTGATGGGTTTCATGTTCTCATCCACCGGCACTTTGCACAGCTGTTTAGCGGGAACGACGATATGGGTGGAAAATCCCCCCTGGATATCATTGCCAGGCATCTTCTGGCCCATGCAGATGTTGCCGCGTCCTTCTTTACACTCGGCGCATTCGCCGCAAGGCATCACCGCCGGCACGACGACGGCACACCCTTTCCAGTCTTGGGCTCCCGGGCCGGTGGCCTGGACAATGCCACTGATTTCATGCCCCAGGGTCAGCGGCAGGGCCGATTTGATGGGAACACCATCATAGAAGAAACCCAAATCCGTGTGGCACACCCCGCAGCCGCTGACTTTGATCAGGACTTCCCCGGCTTTGGGCTCTGGAAGAGGTGTCTCCACACGGTTTAGCAGCTCATTGGGCTTGACCATCTGCCAGGATATCATTGTTGCCATAACCACGACTCCTTATCTTTTTTTTTGTTCACAGCGATTCCAAATCATAAATGAAATGTTCTTGTCCATTATAAATGAGAAATTTATCGGCCTTGATGCGGGCGATCATGATCATGCCCAGGTCCTGGGCCAGATTCAGCCCCATGTAAGTGATGCCGGACCTGGAGATGATGGCCGGAATTTCCATCAAGGCCGCTTTCATGACGATTTCAGAGGTGAGACGGCCGGTGCTGTAAAAAACTTTGTCCCGGCCGGTGATCCGGTCAAGCCACATTTTCCCGGCGATGATATCGGCCGCGTTGTGGCGCCCGACATCTTCTACGAATATCTCCACCTTTTCGGTGCTGCACAGCGCACAGCCGTGCACGGCTCCGGCGGATTTATAAATCTGGTTATAGGAGGCAAGAGAGGCCATCAGCCGGGCCAGCTGCGATTGGCGCAGAGAAATGGGCTGCAGCTGTGCCTCATAGAGCCCATCGATCGTGCAGCTAAAGATCGTTCCCTGCCCGCAGCCGGTGGTCACGGTCCGCCCGGTGAGCTTTTCCCGCAGCTGCCCGCCGATTCCGTCTTTGGTTTGTATATGCACGGACTCCTTCTGCCAGTCAACATGAACCGACTCGATGGTTTCGATCTGGCTTATCAGCCTCTGGTTGCGCAGATATCCCAGCGCAAGCTCCTCCGGGTGGCTGCCCAGCGTCATCAAGGTGACGATTTCATGGCCATCGACAAAGATCGTAAGCGGCAATTCGCCGGCGATTTCGACTTCTTTGAACTCACCCTTTTCATTTTTCACAGAAACGGTATGAGTGGGCCGCACTCCGGCATCGGTCATCTGGGGGTAGTAAATGTTCACCGGTTTTTCCAATCGGGACGCCGTTTTTCTTCAAAACTTCTGATGCCTTCGATGGTGTCTTGGGTTTGCATCAACTGGTTGAGAAACATCTCATTGACACTGTCCATAGCCTCATGAAGCGCCATCCCCACGTGCCGGGTGACCGCCTTTTTGTTGAGCCGCAGAATCAGCGGACTGGCGTGTTGAATTTCCTTGGTCAATTGGCTCAGCCCTTCTTCCAGGACGTCATCGTCAAAGACCTCGCAGACAATTCCCATCTGCTGCATGGCCGTGGCGCTGTAGCGTCTTCCAGTCGTACAGATCTCGATAGCCCTCGAAGGGCCCACCAGTTGAGGCAGACGGACCGCGGCGTAGGGCGGCAGAAAACCCAGCTTGATCTCCGGCTGGCCGAATACGGCCGATCTGGCGGCCACCACCATATCGCCGGCAATGGCAAGCTCCATTCCGCCGCCCAGACAGGCGCCGTTGACGGCGGCGATCGAGGGAACGGCCAAGCCTTGAACCTGTCTGAGCATCGCGTCGAAGATCCGAATCATGTCCTGTACCCGTTCAGGCTTGTGATCCAGGACTTCCACGCCGGCGCACCAGCTGGTCCCCTGGGCGGCGATCACCACGCCTTTGACCTCGGCATCTCTGTTCAGGTCAGCCAATACGGAGGTCAGCTCCTGCATCATATCCAAGTTGAACACATTGTGCTTTGGACGGTTGAGGGTAATTCGGGCGATGCCGTTTTCTTTCATGAACCGATGATAGGTAAGCTCCATAATCTCATTTTCCTTTGATTCTGGAATTTTGAATAGGTGTCGCCGGTCACGTGAGGGCGCTTTCAGCCGACGTGTTTTTCTCCACCGCCCTTTCGGAGCACCGTTCGTTGTTCCATGGAAGGCGGCGGCGGCACCGGGCCGGCTGTCCGGGTGACCGCTTCAAACCGGGACGGGCAGACATTTAGGCAGGTGCCGCACTTGATGCACTTGTCCTGATCGATGACATGAACCAGGCCCTTTCCGCCTTCGATGGCCTCCACCGGGCAATTCCTGGCGCAGATCATGCAAGCCTGGCATTTTTCCGGATCGATATAATACGAAGGCACCTCGCTAAAAAGCTTCTCGATCTCCTCAAGGCTGAAATGGTTTTCGTAATCGGTTGCCTGCTCCAGACGGGCGGTGAGCTTGGTGTGCTTTTCAATCTTGATATAGGGAATCAGCCGGTTGACCTCGGCGATGGCGTCTCCAACCTTTTCAGGAGCAATCTCATCGCTTTGGCCGATCGGGCCAAGCGCTCTAATGGTTTGGTTAAAATCGTCTACCACGGCGGCAAACAGATTCCCTTCTCCGCCAGACATGAATGAAATATGCAGCCTCCGGGGATTTAAGCCGATATGCTCAAGGATCTTTTGGCCAAGCAGGGTCAGGTTCTGGGCATGGTAATTGCCGTGGGTGAGGTAATTGCTTTCTCCCAGCCGGCATCCGCCGATAAAGACGCCATCGGCGCCAGTGACAAAGGCGCGCAGGATGTGGGCCAAATCCACCCGGCCCGAGCACATCAAGCGCACCAGCCTCATATTGGTCGAGTATTGCAGTCTGGAAACTCCAGCCAGGTCAGCCGCCCCGTATACTCACCAGTGGCAGACAAAACCGATGATTCTGGGGGTGAACATCTGCCCTTTACTCATGTTTTAGGATCTCCTTGCGTGTCATATGGCGTCGATGGATTCGGGGATCAGGGCATCGATCTGGGTCAGAATCTCCCGATCCGTGAAATGCTTCAGGACAATGGCCCCGGTGGGGCACACGGCGTTGCACAACCCGTCTCCCTTGCAGATGACGGGGTTGACGACGGCCTTTTGCCCCTGCTTGCTCTTGCGCATTTCAATGGCGGCATAGGCACAAACCCCCGCACACGCGCCGCAGCACATACAGGCTTTCGCGTTGACTTCGCAAATCGCTCCCGATACCGTGACGATATCGTTGGAAAGAAGCGCCAGTACCCGGCCGGCAGCGCCATAGGCCTGGTTTATGGCTTCGGGGATATGTTTGGGGTAATGGGCCATGCCGCAGAGAAAGACGCCGTCGGCGGCAAATTCCACCGGCCGGAGTTTAACATGGGCCTCCTGGAAAAAGCCGTCCGGTCCCAGGGGCACCTTGAACAAGTTGGCGATTTCCTGCGCACCGTCCGATGGGACCACGGCGGCGGCCAGCGTCAGCAGATCGGCGTCGAAGGCCAGTTTTTCTCCGAGGATCGGATCGGTGACCGCCACCTGAAGCACCGGCCGGCCATCCTCGGCTTCCGTGGGCGCCACGGTGGGCGGATCCTCCGGTGTCCAGCGGATAAAGCGCACATCCTTTTGGGACGCTTCCCGGTAGAAATCCTCGTTGAAACCGTAGGTGCGCATGTCCCTGAAGGCAATGGTGACATCCATATCCGGGTTGACGGCCTTTAGCTTCAGGGCGTTTTTGACGCTGTGGCCGCAGCACACCCGGCTGCAATAATTACGGTCCTCGTTGCGGCAGCCCACGCACTGGATCATCACCACGCCCTGGGCCCGGGCAACGGTCTCATCTCCACGGGCGATGCGCTCTCCCAGTTCGAGGTGGGTTATCACCCGCTCATCTTTTCCGTACAGGTATTCCGTAGGTTTGTACTCTTGGGCGCCCACGGCGATGACCGAGGCGCCGTGTTCGATGACCGACGCCCCGCGTTCGGACTGGATCCGGGTGACGAAGTTGCCCACATAGCCGGTGGCCTCGGTGATGGCGGCTTCGGTATACACGTGGATGGCGGGATGGCGGTATATTTTCCGGGTCAGTTCATCGACAAGGGCCTTGACGTCTTTACCGTCCAGCGTGGAGGAAATCCGGCGGGCCGTTCCGCCCAGCTCGGCACACTTTTCCAGAAGGTGGACCTCGTGGCCCTGTTGGGCGATGGACATCGCGCAGGTCATGCCCGCCAGCCCCCCGCCCACCACCAGGGCGGCCTTGTTGACCGGAAGATCGAATTCCTGCAACGGCTCCAGGACCGCGGCGCGGGCCACCGACATCCGGGTGATGTCTTTCGCTTTGGCCGTGGCGGCCTCCTTTTCCCGCGAGTGGCACCAGGAGCAGTGCTCACGGATATTGGCCATCTCGAAATACTACTGATTGAGGCCCGCCTCGCGAAGGGTATCCCGGAAAAGCGGCTCCAGTGTCCGGGGGCTGCAGGCCGCCACCACCACGCGGTTGAGGGACTTGTCCTTTATGGTGTCGACAATTTCCTTCATGGAATTGGTCGCACAGGAAAACAGCTGCTCCTGGGCATGGACCACATAAGGCAGCTCGCTGGCGGAGGCGACCGTGGCGGGCACATCCACGACCCTGCCGATATTGGCGCCGCAATGGCAGACAAACACGCCGATGCGGGGTTCTTCGCCGGTGCTGTCTGCTTCCGGCGGGTAGCTTCTTTCCGTGGCCAGTTTGCCCCGGCGGTAGTTTAGCAAGCCGCCGCACTGGGATCCGGCGGCGCTGGCGGTGAAAACCGATTCGGGGATATCCATGGGGCCCTGGAAGGTGCCGCTGACAAAGATTCCGGGACGGGTGGTGGCCATGGGATTGGCCGAGTCTATTTGACAGAAACCGTGATCATTGACCGCGATACCGAAGGTCTGCGCCAACCCCTGATAGTCGGCAGGCGGGTTTAACCCCACGGAGAGCACCACCATGTCGAAAGATTCCTCTTTCACCCCCTCGGATTCGGTGGCATAGCGGACCGTCACGTTTCGGGTTTCGGGTTCTTCGC
>JBJKSK010000208.1:0-3980 GCA_046704125.1 Desulfobacterales bacterium
CTGTGGGTCAGGCTAAAGGCCAGCCAGCCGCAGTAGGCGCCCACCGCGTAAACGCCCGCGTGGGCCACATGCAGCACCCGCAACAAACCGTAAACCAGGGTGAGGCCCAGGGCCATCAGCGCATAAATGCTGCCGACCACCAGGCCTTGGATTCCCAGGTAGCCGATAATGGACCAACCCATTAAGGCGTCAGCAGCTTGCGGTTCGTGACGTTCATGTAGCGATGGAACGCGCCGTTTTTGATCACCTGCACGGTGGCGGTCTTGATGGGATCGCCGTTACGATTCCACGAATAGATGTGCCCGGCCACGGTATCGACGTTTTTCATGCGGGCAAGGGTCTTGCGCACGGCATTGCCGTTGAGCGAACCGGCTTCCTTGACCGCTTTGGCCATCACTTCCATCGCCGCGTAGGCGGAGGCGCCCACCATGTCCGCCGGTTCACCGGCCACAGCCTGGTAGGCTTTGAGGAAATGCTGGACATCGGCCTGGTGGCTGTCGCGATCCAGCTGGGTGGTGATGTAGACGCCATTGGCGGCCGCACCGGCCAGCTCGATGAACTTGGGCGAATCGTAGCCGTCCTGACCGATGATGGGAACCTTAATGCCAAGCGATTTGGCCTGGCGCACCAGGTTGGCCGCGTCGGAGTAATAGCCGCTGGCGTAGATGGCCTGCGGATTGCTGGCCTTCAAGCGGACCAGCATGGAGGTGAAGTTCTGGTTTCCCAGCGGATAAGTGTCGCTAAAGACCACCTTGAGGTCCTGTTTTTTCACTTCACTTTTAAATCCCTGCTCCAGGGCCTGGCCGAAGTCGTTCTTGAGGTTGATCATGGCCACGTGGCGAGCCCCCAGTTTGTTGGCCAGCATGGCGCCGATACGCCCCTCCACCGGTCCCATGAGCCCCACGCGGAAAACGTACGGGTGGTTTTTGGTGATGTTAGGAGCCACCGCGTAGGCGGCCATCATGGGCACGTGGTTCTTGTTGAGGATGGGGGCAGCGGCCAGCGTGGCGCCGCTGTAGGAAGCGCCGATGACGAAGCTGGCGTGATCCTCCTCCACCAGGCGGCGTACAAAGCCGACGGCCTGCTTGGGATCAGCCTGATCATCGTAGATTTTCAGTTTGACCTGTTTTCCCAGCAACCCTCCGTTTTCGTTGATGGCCTTGACGGCCAGCTGGATGCTGGTGACCGCGCTTTTGCCGTCGGCGGCCGCAAAGCCGCTGAGGGGGGCCAAAACCCCTACGGTAACCGTTGCCTGGGCATGGGCCTGCGTGCCCAGCAGGGGGCTGACGATAAGTGCGATGGCAAGTAGAAATTTCTTCAAGGGAGGCCTCCTTTGGTGTCTCAGAGCAATGTCGATATCAATTTATCCCAAGCTGCCTTTTCCTGAAACCGGGAGTCTAAAGAAAGCGGCTTCCGCAGTCAAGCAAAATCCGGCGGCGTCCCGGGACCGGTGCTAACGGCAAAAGAAAAGCGAATCCGGATACGGATTGTCCCAGTCTCTTTCATGGCTTCTACAGAGCCATTTCTATCAGAACCCCAGAAACTTCCCGCTGCCCTTGAACGCAGACAGGCTCATGTCCCGCAGAAGGTCTTGTAAGGCTTCGCCGAAGGCGGCGGCGGCAGGTGGTAGCCGGCCTGCGGCGGTGGATCCTGGTAGGGTTGGGCCAAAACATCCAGAAGTTTTTGCATGACTGTGAAGTCGGCCCCTTCAACGGCCGCCTCCAGGGCCTCCTCCACCCGGTGGTTGCGGGCAATGACCGCCGGGTTGTATCTGTTCATCCGCCGGCGGAATGCCTCCAGGCCATCGGGCTGCCGCTTTAACCGGACCTGCCAGCGAACGAACCACTGCTTGAAATCCGGAGTCTGATACAGGGAAGCCTCCGGCGGAAAAGCGGATGCCAGGTCACGGAAGGTGTTGGTGAAATCCGCCTTGTGGCGGTGCATGCAATCGAGCAGGTCCATGACCAGCGCGCCGTCATCGGCTTCCTGGTTGGAAAGCCCCAGTTTGGCGCGCATACCATCCAGCCAGTAATTTCGGAACATGCCGGGAAATTCGGAAATCTTCTCGTTGGCCATCGCTTCGGCCTTTTGCGCGTCCTGGTCGATGAGCGGCAACAGGGTCTCGGCAAATCGGGCCAGATTCCACTGGGCGATCCCCGGCTGCCGGCCGTAGGCGTATCGGCCAAAATGATCGATGGAACTAAAGACCGTATTGGGATCGTAGGCGTCCATGAACGCACAGGGGCCGTAGTCGATGGTTTCACCGGAAAGGGCCATGTTGTCCGTGTTCATGACCCCGTGGATGAAGCCCACCAGCAGCCAGCGGGCTACCAGGGACGCCTGCCGCTCGGCGACCGCCCCAAGCAGCGCAAGATAGGGATTGTTGGCTGTGGCCAGATCGGGAAAGTGGCGGCCGATGACGTAATCGGCCAGGGTCCGGAGCCTGTCGGGCCGGCCCATGGCCGCTGCATACTCGAATGTGCCCACGCGGATGTGGCTTGCCGCCGTGCGGGTTAAAACCGCCCCCTGAAGAACGGTTTCCCGGAAAACCGGCTCACCGGTGGTCACCACGGCCAGACTTCGGGTCGTCGGTATGTTCAGGGCATACAGGGCCTCGCTGATGATGTACTCCCGGAGCATCGGCCCAAGGGCCGCGCGCCCGTCGCCCCGCCGCGAAAACGGGGTCCTGCCGGAGCCCTTGTACTGGATGTCGTAGCGCTGCCCTTTCGGTGTCACCTGCTCGCCGAGCAATATGGCCCGGCCATCGCCGAGCATGGTGAAAGCGCCGAACTGATGCCCCGCATAGGCCTGGGCAAGCGGCTCGGCCCCTTGGGGGATCACGTTGCCCGAAAAAACGGCGGCGCCCTGCTCGCCCTTTAGCACGTCGGGGTCGAGTCCCAAAAAACGGGCCAGGGCCTCGTTTAATACCACGAGTTTGGCCGCCCGCACCGGCACCGGCTTTAACCGGACAAAAAAATCTTCCGGCAACCGCTTATAGCTGTTATCGAATCGCCACCCGGCCTCCGGGCGGTTTGATCTGTTGTTGGGGATCATAAAAATGCTCCTGCTTCCCAAACTTCGTGTCTCATGACTAAAAGTTAGACCGGTGAAGCAGGAGGTCAAGGGCATGTCGCCGCAATCAGTGCCTTATCCCTGGAATTCTGTCAAAAAAACAAGAATTCTATCCACGAATTTTCAGCAATAATCTTTTCCTACAGGCCAAAGCCTACAGTCTAAAGCCTTGCGGGCATAACCCGCTTTAGCCTTTAACTCTGGAAAAATTGATCGGTATCCACCCATTCCATTTTGAGCATGGACCAAAAATCCATACCAACGCCTTTCAGAACATAATCATAGGGCATCCACCCATATCCGTTGTCTCCCCAGCCCATCCCCCATGAATTTCGGATCAGCAGCGCCCCCTTGGTGGTCTGGTTATTGACGGTGTTGGTAATTTTAAGATTATCGTCGTAGCCCACCGCGGCCACCGCATGTCCCCACTGGGGGTCGCCGGCAAGCTCCGCATCCGTCGGCAGAGGCATGTGGCCCGGGGCGTCGCCGCAGTCAAAGGAGCTAAAGCCCCAGAACCCGAACATGGAGGGGATGCCCTTCACGAGGTAGGATTTGACGCTGTCGAGCACCTTTTTGGGCGGGACGTGCTTATTCAGGGGATCGTGTGCGAAGTATTTCAGCGCCTGGAAGTTGCCGGCCACGGCATAAACGAACTGGGGAGGCTCGCGGTCGAAGTCCGGCGTCGCATCGGTGTATTGCCAGTAGCTTTCACCGGGTACCCCACACAAAACCAGCGCACCCATCGTATTGCGCAGCCAGGCCCCCGTGTCCCCTGCGACGCCCATCAGGTTGCGCGTGGTCTTATAGACAAACAGGCGCGAGCCTTCCAGGTTCTTTCCAAATGAACGCCGCTGAAAGTACTCCACTATCCCAACGGCGGCATGGGCCGTGCAGGCGCCAAGCTATCC
>JBJKSK010000209.1:0-5017 GCA_046704125.1 Desulfobacterales bacterium
TCCAAGGCCTGTTTGGCCAGCGGGTGCCGCACCAGGGGCTCCTCTTGGATATTGATGGCGGGGGTTATTGAATCCGTCGCGGCCATGTGAAGACTCCCTTAGCCCAGAAAAAAACGATGGCCAGCGCCAGAACAAAGAGGAAGATAAAAACCTTGAAGAAAGCGTCCATTCCCAGCTGAGGGTAAACCACAGACACGGGAAGCAGATACAGGACATCGACTTCAAAGGCCAGAAAAATCAGCGCGTAGATGTAATAGTTGACGCCAAATCGAATCCAGGCGTCGCCCATGGGCCGCATCCCGCATTCATAGGGCATCCCCAGATCTCCGCCCTTGGCTCGAGGAGATAGCAGATACGCGGCGACCAGGGCACCAACGGCCATGAGCGTGCCAGCGCCGAAAAAACAGGTGATGGCCACATGCATCCAGGTTAAGATCATAATTTCTTTCCTCGGCCGGTTGGCACTCGGATGCCACCGGCAGCAACCGATGCATGGCGCATCGCAGTTGAGGTTGAAATCCCATTACCAAACGTTTGTGGAAACCCACCTGGTTTCCCCGGACCCAATATCGGGCCATCAAAAGGCGCTTATTACCCGTTTCAGGAAAAATGTCAAGGAGCAGTTTCAAAAAAATAAATTTTTCACCTATGGAAAGTGATCTCAGTCCCCGCTTAAACCCGGTGCTGCGCTATAGGAGGCGGCAGGGGAAAGTACTTGAGCTTTGCAACTTGACCACTTGCGGCGCACTTTGATAATCGTTTGATGCCGTTAGTCGTCTATCGCTGTTTGGCTCCGGGGGAAATCCGCTTTTTGGGGAAAGGAAGCAAGATGCTGATCACCGAGATATTGGCCCGAAATGCCCGCATGTATCCGGCACAGACCGCGCTTATCGAACGGGTTCCCGCCCGGGGCCTGCGCCGGGAAATCACCTGGAAGCAATTCGACGACACGGCCAACCAGGTCGCTCAGGCCCTGATGGCCCGAGGCATCGGAAAGGGCCAGCGCGTGGTGCACCTGATGACCAACGGGCTGGAATGGCTCCCGATCTATTTCGGTATCCTGCGAACGGGCGCCTGGGTGGTGCCGCTCAACTTTCGATTCGGAGCCGAAACGATTGCCCGCTGCATCGAAACCGCCAAGGCCCGAGCCATCATCTTCGGTGAAGAGTTTATCGATCGAATCGAGGCCATCTATTCTCAAATTTCAAAAACGGTGAACACCTACGTTTTTGTCGGCCCAGAACCGATGCGGCCCGGGTACGCCGAAGCCTATGACACTTTTTTATCCCGAAGCACCGACGCCCCGGAAATCCTGCTGGATATCAACGCGGATGCAGCCCTGTATTTCACTTCCGGGACCACCGGCTCACCCAAGGCCACGCTGCTGACTCATCGAAATCTGGAATTTGCCTGCTACGAGGAAAACAGCCACCACCGGCAAACCCGCGAAGACAATTTCCTGTGCATCCCACCGCTTTACCACACCGGTGCCAAAATGCACTGGTTTGGCAATTTCATCGTCGGGGCCAAAGCGGTGATTCTCAAGGGAGTCGAGCCCAGATGGATCCTCGAGGCCGTTTCCGAGGAACAAATCACCATTGTCTGGCTTCTGGTGCCTTGGGCGCTGGATCTGCTGTTTGCCGTTGAAAGCGGGGAGCTGAAGCTGTCCGACTACCGCCTCGAGCAATGGCGTTTGATGCACATCGGCGCTCAGCCGGTTCCCCCGAGTCTGATCCGGGAGTGGAAAAAAGTCTTTCCCCACCACCAGTACGATACCAACTACGGATTAACCGAGACCACCGGTCCAGGCTGCGTGCATCTGGGCATCGAAAACAGCCACAAGGTCGGGGCCATCGGCCGACCTGGATTCGATTGGGAAACCCAAATCGTCGACGACAACCTGCAGCCCGTGGCGGTGGGCACCCCGGGCGAGCTCATGGTTCGAGGCCCCGGAGTGATGCAGCAGTATTACCAAAACCCCGAAGCTACCGCTGCGGTGCTTAAAAACGGGTGGCTGCTCACCGGCGACGTGGTTCGCGAGGATCCTGACGGATTCATCTGGCTGGTGGACCGGAAAAAAGACGTCATTATCACCGGCGGGGAGAACATCTACCCGGTGGAAATCGAGGACTTTCTGCAGAATCATCCCCAGATTCAGGATGTGGCCGTCATCGGGCTGCCCAGCCTGCGGCTGGGCGAAATCGCCACGGCCATTGTCCAGGTCAAACCGGGAAGCACAGTTTCCCAAGAGGAGATCCGAACCTTTTGCAAAAGCCTGCCGCGCTATAAACGCCCCCGCCGGATCATCTTTGGCTCCGTCCCCCGAAATCCGACGGGGAAAATCGAGAAACCCCGGCTGCGCCACCAATACGCGGGCATCGCAGAGAGTTTCAAGATTTAAACGGGCATGCGGCGTATCGGCCCTGACAACGGATTGCGGCCATCCGGATGCCTCCAACCTAAAACGCCCGGCGAAACCATTGTTTTGCCGGGCGTTTTATTCGGTGGGGCCATCGGATTATTTCTTGCTGTCTTTAACCTCTTCGAAGTCGGCATCCACCACGTCGTCATCGGCCGGGGCTCCCGGCTCGGGATTGGCCCCGCCGTCTGGTTGGGCACCGGTCTTAGCGGCTTGCTGGTACATGGCCTCGGCCAGTTTGTGCGAAACCTGGGTCAAGGCTTCGCTGTCGCGCTTGATGGCCTCGGCATCGTCGCCTTCCATGGTTTTTTTCAGCTTGGCCACGGCTTCTTCCACATTGGACGTGGTCTTAGCGTCGACCTTTTCAGCCAGATCCTTGATGGATTTTTCCGTAGCGTAAATCAGGGAATCGGCCTGGTTTCTCGCCTCAACCATTTCCTTTTTCTTGCGGTCTTCATCGGCATGCATCTCGGCATCGCGCACCAGCCGGCTGATTTCTTCCTTGGAAAGGCCGCTGGAGGCCGTGATCTTGATGGACTGCTCCTTTCCGGTTCCCATATCCTTGGCCGAGACATTCACAATCCCGTTGGCATCAATATCAAAAGATACTTCGATCTGCGGAACGCCCCGGGGAGCGGGGGGGATGCCCACCAGTTCGAAACGGCCCAGAGTCTTGTTGTCTCCGGCCATTTCCCGCTCGCCTTGGAGCACATGGATGGAAACCGCCGGCTGACTGTCGGCGGCCGTGGAAAACACCTGACTTTTTTTGGTCGGAATGGTGGTGTTTTTTTCGATGAGCCGGGTCATGACGCCACCGAGAGTCTCGATGCCAAGCGACAACGGCGTAACGTCAAGCAGCAGGACGTCCTTGACATCGCCCTTGAGCACCCCGCCCTGAATGGCCGCCCCGATGGCCACCACTTCGTCGGGGTTGACCCCCTTGTGAGGCTCTTTCCCGAAGATTTTTTTGACCCGTTCCTGAACGGCGGGCATCCGGGTCATGCCCCCGACTAAAATCACCTCATCGATCTCGCTGGCCGACAGGCTGGCATCCTTTAGCGCCGTTCGACAAGGGGCTTCGAGATTGTCGAGCAGGTCCCCCACCAGGGATTCGAGCTTGGCCCGGGTCAGCCGGATGTTTAGGTGCTTGGGGCCACTGGCATCGGCGGTGATAAAGGGCAGGTTCACTTCCGTTTCCATAGCGGTGGAAAGCTCCATCTTGGCCTTTTCCGCCGCTTCCTTGAGCCGCTGCAGGGCCATCTTGTCGCTTCGGATGTCGATGCCCTGATCCCTTTTGAACTCGCTGGCCAGATAATCGATGAGTCTCAAATCGAAGTCCTCGCCGCCCAAGTGGGTGTCGCCGTTGGTGGACTTGACTTCAAAGACCCCTTCGCCGATTTCCAGCACGGAGATATCGAAGGTGCCGCCGCCCAGATCGAACACGGCTATTTTTTCGTCCTTCTTCTTATCCAGACCGTAGGCCAGGGAAGCCGCTGTAGGCTCGTTGATGATGCGCAGCACGTTTAGCCCGGCAATCTTTCCGGCGTCCTTGGTGGCCTGGCGCTGGCTGTCGTTGAAATAGGCCGGCACGGTGATGACCGCGTCGGTCACCGGCTCTCCCAGATATTCCTCGGCCGTATGTTTGATATCGGCAAGAATAAAAGACGAAATTTCAGCCGGGCTGTACCCTTTGTCCTTGATCCGGATTCGGGTATCCCCGTTGGAAGCCTCGTCGAGTTTGTAGGGAAGGATCTTGGCATCCTTCTGGACTTCCGGAGCCTTGAATTTGCGCCCGATGAGCCGTTTGACGGCAAAGACTGTGTTTTCAGGGTTGGTGATGGCCTGGCGCTTGGCCACCTGACCGACCAGTCTTTCGTTGCTTGCGGATATGGCGACGATAGAAGGGGTAGTGCGTCCCCCCTCGGGATTGGTGATTACTTTCGCATCCTTTCCCTCCATAATCGCCACACAAGAGTTTGTGGTGCCAAGATCAATTCCGATTACCTTTCCCATTTCCTTTTCCTCCTTAACGCTTCTTGCCAGATATTATGGTAAAATTTTGCAGCTTTCATACCGCCGGACGGCTACTCTTGGGCATCACCCTGCCCGGGGACCGCTTTGGATACCACTACCATGGCCGGCCGCAGCAGCCGTTCATGGATCAGATATCCCTTCTGGAATTCCTTGAGCACTGTATTTTCCGGGTGCTGGTCGGATTCTTCCTGCAGCATGGCCTGATGATAATTGGGGTCAAATGGTTTTTGAACGGTATCGATGGCTTCGACACCGAATTTCTTCAATACCCGAATCAATTCCTGGAGCGTCATCTGAACCCCTTCGATGACCGTGTCATTGGGGGTACCGTCACCACCGGTCGAAGTCAAGGCACGTTCCAGATTGTCTACGATCGGTAGAAGCTCTCGAACCAGGGATTCTATGGCAAATTTTCTGAATTCGCAGGTTTCTTTGGAAGTCCGCTTTTTATAGTTTTCAAATTCCGCCGAAACCCGCAGCAGCCGATCAAAATTTTCCTTGGCCTCCTGCTCTTTGGTCTCGAGTTGTCGCTTCAAAGCGGCAATGGTTTCCGCAGGTTTTTTC
>JBJKSK010000210.1:0-2675 GCA_046704125.1 Desulfobacterales bacterium
CGATGCGGTCCTCGGATTCCGAGTCATCGCCTCTTCGGCGGTTAGGTCCGACAGCGGTCGATTGCCGGTAAGCAGCCTGCGGATGTCGCCGTCGGTGATGATGCCCACCAGCCTTTTTCCTTTGGCCACGACAAAGGCAACCCCGAATTCAAGCCGGTTGATCTCGACAAGGATCTGGGCCATGGTCGCCTTCTTGGACACGATGGGGATCTGATTGCCAGTGAGCATCAGCTCTTCGACGTTTTTGGAAAGTCGTTGACCCAAGGCGCCGCCGGGGTGAAATCGCTTGAAATCAGCGGATTTGAACTGTTTTTTGTTGATCAGAACCACCGCCAGAGCATCTCCCATGGCCAGCAGCGCCGTTGTGGATGCCGTAGGCGCCAACCCCAGAGGGCACGCCTCGCGCTGCACGCCGACGTCGATAACGATATCGCTTTGTCGGGCCAAGGTCGATTCCATATTGCCGGTAAAGGCAATGACCTTGCAGCCGATTGAGCGGAGGCTGGAAATGAGCATGTTGAGCTCGTCGGTTTCGCCGCTGTTTGACAGCGCCAGAAAAATATCGTCGGGACAAACCATGCCCAGATCCCCGGGCATGGCTTCCACCGGATGGAGAAAAAACGACCGGGTTCCGGTGCTGTTCAATGTGGCCACTATTTTGCGGCCCACGATGCCGGACTTGCCGATTCCCCCCACGATGACGCGGCCCGTGCTGTGGTAGATCAACTCCACCATCTTGGAGAAACGGTCATCGATGCGAGGAATTAGTTCGAGGATGCCTTCTGCCTCGATTTTGAGTACGTTGATGGCTTCTTGGATAATCATTGCGTGTTTGCGGTTCCAATCCGTCACGGGCGGGAATTGCCCCATATGAATTTTGGCCCATAGTGGCAATTTTTTGTTGAAAAATCAAGGGAGCTTTTTTCCTGAGGGGATTGTTTGAATTTCTGTTGACAAGCCCCTTTAGGCTATATATAAGTGGCGCTAAAGAGGTTTAAATTCATATAAGGCCGGGTGAATGCTCCCTTGGGCCTTTTTTATTGCAAAATATCGAGGAGGTGGTTCCAATGATTTGTGTAACGGTACGAAAAGGCCAGGAGTGCCCTTTCATGACGGCAAAGGGTTGTTCCTACAACGGGGGAATGTGTCATCCGGTCATCGAGCAGTGCAACGGCTGCAACCGCACCACCCAGTATGAGTCCGGGTTTTATTGCACGGCCTGCCCGGCGCCTGCCCTGAAATGGAAGAGCGGAAACTGCAACTTGGCGACTCACGTGACCTCAACCGTGGTCGTCGCCAAGCAGAAAATAAACCCGATCAAGGCATCCAAACGCGGCAACCGATAACGTCATCGGGTGTTGCAGTCAAAAAAACCTCGCCCATCCGGGCGGGGTTTTTTCTTTTTTCTTGATAGTGTTCCTTGGATGTCATTATTTACAAGTGGATTTTTATTTGTTATGGTTTCAAACGGTTAAAAGATTTAATCCATTTAGAAACTTTTTCTCAAAACTGGGACCTATGGGAGGTTGCATTGATGAACCCCATTGCACAGCAGCTGAATCAGGCCATTGAACAGGCCAATCCGTATTTTCTCGGAATGCTTTCAGAGATGGGCCGAAGCCTTTTTTTCCCCAAGGGAATCTTGAGCCAGAGCGCCGAGGCCAAGCAAAAGGCCCACCGTCTAAACGCCACGATCGGCATTGCCACCGAGGCGGGAAAGACCATGGTCTTTGAATCGGTTCGATCGGCCATCGAACCGATTCCCGCAGAGGCCGCCCTGACCTACGCGCCATCCTTTGGCCTTACAGAACTGCGGGCCCTTTGGCGTGAATCCCTCCTGGAGAAAAACCCCTCCTTGGCCTCCAAGGCTATCAGTCTGCCCGTGGTTACCTGCGGCATTACTCATGCGGTAAGTGTCTTTGCCGACCTGTTCGTTGATCCAGGAGATGTGGTGGTGGTGCCTGATATGTATTGGGGCAACTACAACCTGATTCTTCAACTGCGAAAAGGGGCCACATTTTCCCATTTTTCTCTCTTTTCAAAAGACGGCGGATTTGACTTGGATTCCTTTAAAAAAGCGGTGTCAGCGGTGGCCCGGGACAGAGAAAAGATCATCGTGTTGCTCAACTTTCCCAATAATCCCACCGGCTATACGATCACCGACGCCGAAGCCCACGGCATCGTGGCGATTCTTACCGAGTTGGCCGACTCTGGCCGCCAGGTGGTGGTGGCCTGCGATGATGCGTATTTTGGGCTGTTTTATGAACCGGATGCCCTCCAGGAGTCGATTTTTGCCAGACTCTGCGACCGGCACCCCCGTCTTTGCGCCGTCAAACTTGACGGGGCCACCAAGGAAAACTATGTCTGGGGCCTGCGAGTTGGCTTTGTCACAATCGGAACGTCCATCCAAGGCAATGATGCCGCTTCGCTCTACGAAGCCATGGAAAAAAAATGCGCGGGTGCCGTTCGGGGTTCCATCTCCAATGCGTCGCATTTGAGCCAGTCCATCGTGCTGCGCTCCATGAAAAATCCCCAGTTTCCCGTCCAGCGGGCCGAGAAATTGAACATTCTCAAGGCCCGGGCCAAGCAGGTCAAGCGGGTGCTCTCCGCCAGCAAATATGCCGATGCTTTTGTCGCTTACCCGTTTAACTCCGGGTACTTCATGTGCCTGCGGC